>JBIIZE010000444.1:0-5512 GCA_044346435.1 Burkholderiales bacterium | reverse complement strand
CCAGTCGGAAGCTCTCCCTATGGCATCGTCTTGGGGAATTCATCGCAGTTGCCCGATGCGGCACTGCGGCTTGCCACCGGCGCGGTCCCCTCCGGGCTGGGCGCGATTAACGTCACCGGCCACAGCCTTGGTGGTCATCTCGCCATGGCCTTTACTCGGCTCTTTCCCAGCATCACTTCAAGCGCCTCGGTGGTCAATGCGCTCGGCTTCAAGATCGGCAACAGTACGGTTGATAGCTTGTTTTCTATTCTTGGAGGCGCGCCAACCTTCAATGCCGCCAGCATTTTGAACGTCTATGGCTTCGCCGGCCCTGAATTTGCCGTGATGAATAACGGTGTGCTGCAGCAACCGGGTGGTTTCGAAGGTATTTTTATCGAGAATGGGGGGCTTTCCACGATTGGTGGTCACAGCAGCGTGCAAATGACCGACAGCGCTGCGGTTTACGACCTCTTCTTCCGACTCTCTTCCCAAATCCACAATGCTGAGCCAGCTAGCGCGCTGGCAACGTTAAAGTCGCTTTACGAAGCGGCGAGCTCGCAAGCCGATGCCTCTCTGGAACGCATCGTCGATTCGCTTGTGAATCTGTTCCAACTGGATTTTCCGCCGCTGACAGGAAGCCTGACCAACAATCGTGACGAGCTCTACAAACGCATCGTGCCGCTGCAGGCGATCACCAAAAACCTGTCAGATAACAACCCCGGAATGCATGTTGATGTGCTAGCAACTTCGTCCGCCACGGCCGCCAGCCTGGCGCTACTTGCCTCAGGCTCGACGGCACTGGCCTACCGCTACGCGCTTAAGGAATTAAACCCTTTTGCCATTGTTGGCGATAACGCCCTCTATTCTCTGCACAACCAAAGCGGCGAACTTGAGCTTTACGATCCAATTTCTGGTTCGGGAACCTTGACTGAAATGTGGATAAAGGATCGAGCAGAATTTTTTGTTAGTCAAAACAAGAGCGCTATTGTTGACGGCGAGATTACGTTGCGCCATCCGACAAAAGAGTCACTCCAATATATAGACAAAAACTTGAAGGCTGCCGATGGCGAAAATGATCTGACTGTCAACATTGCAGGTACTTCAAGACTTGGGCTTTCAAATCCCTACAAGATTGTTTTTGGGTCTGATGGCAATGACGTCATTGAAGGTAGCAATCTGCTGACGAGAGACCGATTGTATGGCGAGGAAGGAGATGATTTTCTTGTTGGCGGCGGTGGCAATGACTACCTTGAGGGCGGGCGTGGATTTGATATTTATGCTTGGGACGATGCTGATGGTGTTGATTCAATACTCGATGTCGATGGGCAAGGGGTATTGCTGCACAACGGGGTAGCGGTGAGCGGTGGCAATGGATATGGATATGGGAAATACCGCAGTGATGATGGTTTTTTTGAGTTTTTGAAACAAGATGGTCGCCTTTACGTCAATGGCTCAGTGATTGTCGAAGATTTTGAGAACGGTGATCTTGGCATCCTGTTGAATGATCAGTTGATTGCATACGCTCCACCAGAAAATTTGATCACTGCTTCAAAGGATAAATCCGTTGGCACAGTGGGCGATGATTATTTTCTGGCCGGGCAATTGCAGACTAATCCTGATGGATTGCCTGGCGGCCCCCTTTGGGGAGAGGTTTTTAATTCGCTATCTGGCAGCGACATCGTTGAATCAACTGATAACGTGGGTGAATTCAGGGTGGTTTTTGGTGGGTCTGGCGATGATGAGCTTCATGCGATTGCTGCACCATACCGAAGGAGTTCTTATTTAATCGGGGAGGGTGGTCGAGATTTCATTGTTGGTGACATTGCAGATGATGTGATTTACGGGGACGGCATTTCCGGCCTTGGATATTTGGTGCCTGCATATAGTGCTGGCGAACTTGTAGGTTTTTCGATTAATTACTCTACGTTGTTTCCACATTTGCCTTCATATCATCGGCATGAGCACGTAAGTACAGAATACGATTTTAATGCTGACACGCTGAAAAGCTTTATTGAAGGTGACCCCGGTAACATCACTAATGAAATCATTGTTAACGTGGGTGGGTGGCAAGGTGCCATGGGTTTTTTGGGGCTTGGCAATGAATTAGGAGATCAGTTGAATAGTGATTTTCTGTTTGGTGGCGATGGCAACGATGTCTTGTATGGTGGCGCTGGCGAAGACGTTGTGGAAGGCGGTGCTGGAAATGATCGACTATATGGTGGGCATGGTTATTCACGGTGGGGTGCGATATCTGGAACTGAATCCGATCCCTACTTTAGTGCCACTTGGACGGACTCCGGTAGTGACACTTTGCTCGGCGACGCCGGGGACGATTATCTGGTCGATGCCGACGATAATGCGGTAATCAATATTCTTGATGGTGGTGGTGGCGATGATGTGCTGGTGGCTAGTCATCGAATATCAGACTTTTTCAACGATATTGAGGACATTTTGGCCGACTCGCTTCCTACTCCATTTTCTTCTCTCCTGGGTGGTGAGGGTTCAGATTTTCTGGTTGCGCGCGGTACTGGGTCATTTGTTCTGGATGGTGGAGCGGGTGCCGATACTTACTGGGTTTTTGATGCCACTCAGACCGTCGTTCTCGAAAAGCAGCCGGATCTTGGTGAAGATACTTTGTTGATATCAAATTTTTCGCAACCTCTAATCCCAGAACTTTCATATCAAGCCATTACTACTCTTGATGAATATCGTAGTAATCCGTTTTTTTCACCTTCAAAATTTACGAATTTTCCAGGACCGGGAATGCCGCCTGATGTTCCAGGGCAATTATTTCAACGTGTCAACGATGATTTGCTGATTCAATTTGGAGGCAGCATTTATGTTAAGGACTGGTTCGTTGGTAGTGCCAACAAGCTGCAAGCAATTGTTTTTGGTTCAGAGGTATCTTTTGACGATCAAGTGCCTACTGGGCAACTAGATTTATTCGATGTTGAGTGGTCTGCAATGGGTGGCATCAGTATTGATGCATCTGTCATTGACGCTGTAATAAATGACAGCCCTAATCTTATAGTTTCTGAACCCGGCGATGTCGAAGTTGCCGGTGGCCAAAGTGCTGATTATTTATATGGTAGTGCTGGCAATAATTTTATTGTTGGTGGTGATGGTGACGATTTGCTGGACGGGGGGGCTGGTAACGATATTTTGCTTGGGGAAATGGGCCATGATGAGCTCTATGGCGGGCTCGGAATTGACCTGTTAAGCGGAGGGCTCGATGGTGATTTTCTTGTCGGGGAATTGGGTCGTGGTGTGCTTGATGGCGGGGACTCCCAGGACATTATCTCTCTCCTTGGGGGCGAATATTTTGTAATTGGTGGTCTTGGCAACGACATACTCAATGTCAATAGCCCCGGAAGTATTCTGGCATTCAATCCCGGAGACGGTAATGACTTCATTACTGTCTCGTCCGATTTCATATTATCGATTGGTGGGTTGATCGCGCCAGCGGATTTGACCTTAAGCGATTTGGGCGAAGACATTCTTCTTGAAGTCGGCGAAGCCGAGAGCTTGCTGTTTTCGCGGCAATATGATCCGGAAGGTAATCCACTGCCTTGGAAAAATATCACTCTTCAACTTTTCGGCTCGGCGCATCTGTATGATTTCAACGGCGCCATCGAGGCACTCTATAACCAAGCCGATGACAGGCTGGCCCTGGGCGATGTGTTGCACGGGCTGGAGTTCGAGGCCAGCGAATTCTCCGGTCTGGGCGGCGTCCTTGCCAACGCGTATCAACTGCACGGCAATCTGGATACGCTGACGGATGAAGAAATCCGTGCTGTGCTGGCGAGCCCTGATTTCGGTTTGTCGCTGCAGCCTTTGAACCTGGGCGAAACCCTGATCGGTACTGCGGATACTGATGAATTGACCGGTGGCCCCGGCAACGACCTGCTGGATGGCCGCGAAGGTGCCGATATTCTGCGCGGCAGTGCCGGCAATGACCGCTACGTCGTTGATCAGACCGATGACGTGGTGATCGAACTTGTCGCGGAAGGGCGTGATGCCGTGAGCAGTTCGGTGACAAATACGCTGTCGGCCAATGTCGAAGTGCTGACCTTGACGGGTGAGTCGGATATCAACGGCACAGGCAATACGCTGGACAACGAAATCTTCGGTAATGCGGGTGCCAACCGCCTCGACGGCAAAGCGGGCGGCGATGTGCTGCGTGGCGGACTCGGAAATGATACATATGTTGTTGATAATATTAATGATTTCGTCGATGAGCAGGATGAATCCGACGTCGATGCCGTGGTCAGCAGCATCGACTACATACTATCCACCCATCTGGAGAACCTGACGCTAAGCGGCACAGCACTCAACGGAAGCGGCAACGCCGCCGCCAATCGCCTCACCGGCAATGCGCGGGATAACCTGCTGCAGGGACTTGGCGGTAACGATGTGCTGAACGGCGGCACCGGCGCTGATACCCTGATTGGCGGGACCGGCGACGACAGCTATCTGGTGGATAACGATGCTGACCATGTGATTGAGCTGGCGGCAGAGGGCATGGATACGATTCAGTCCTCGGTCAGTCATACGCTCGCCGACCATGTTGAAAACCTGACCTTAACCGGCACCGCGGCCAATCAGGGCAGCGGTAATACGCTCGACAATCGACTCACCGGCAACGCTGCTGATAACGTCCTTGAAGGTTTTGCAGGCAACGACACACTGGATGGCAAAGTCGGCGCCGATCAGATGGCGGTCTTGGGGATGACGCGTATGTTGTCGATCAGGCGGGCGATAACCTGATTGAAGTGGCCGGCGAAGGCAGCGACAGCGTGAGCAGTGCCTTGAGCTGGACGCTCGGCGATCATTTCGAGCAACTGACGCTGACTGGTTCGGCATTGCTCGACGGCACGGGCAACAGTCTGGACAACCAGCTCACTGGCAACAATGCCGCCAACACCCTGAGCGGACTCGATGGCGACGACGTTCTCGACGGCAAGGGCGGTGCCGATTTGCTGATCGGTGGCGCTGGCAACGACAGTTATGTGGTGGCGCAATCCGGCGACGTGACGCTTGAAACCGTCGATGGCGGTATCGATACGGTTCGTTCATCAATCACCTGGACGCTGGGTGAAAATCTTGAGCATCTAGTGCTCAGCGGCGCATCCAATATCAGGGGTTACGGAAATACGCTGGCGAATACTTTGAGCGGTAACGCCGGCAACAATCTGCTGGACGGCGGTCTGGGCGCCGATGCCATGGCCGGCGGTACCGGCAACGATACCTATTACGTTGACGATACCGGGGACCTGATTGCCGAGTTGGCTGAACAGGGTGTGGATACTGTCCGCTCCTCGGCGTCACGCAGCCTCGAGGCGAATGTCGAGAATCTGGTGCTGACCGGAACCGCGGCGATTTCTGGGACAGGCAATGCACTGAATAATGTGCTCAGCGGCAATGCCGCCGCCAACACACTGTCCGGCGGTGACGGCAATGACATCATCAATGGCGGTGCGGGTGCGGATACGCTGATCGGCGGCGACGGCAACGATCTTTATACCGTTGACAA
>JBIIZE010000148.1:0-5551 GCA_044346435.1 Burkholderiales bacterium | reverse complement strand
CTTGCAGCCCTGGCGGTGATCCTCGGCCATATGTATCCGCTATTTCACGGATTCAAAGGCGGCAAGGGTGTTGCGACAGCGCTGGGTGTACTGCTGGGACTGAACTGGGTTCTGGCGCTGGGCACGCTGACGACGTGGATCACCATTGCCGTATTTTTCCGCTACTCGTCGCTGGCTGCCCTGGTGTCGGCGCTGTTCGCGGCTTTTTTTACGCTGATTCTGTTCAATCCCGCGCATCCCATTGTCTGGTCGGTGGCGCTGATTTCAGCGTTGCTGATCTGGCGTCACCGCTCCAACATCCGCAATCTGCTCGCCGGCAAGGAGCGCAAGCTCGGCGCCAAGGCTGACGCTTAGGCTGTCGAGAGGCTGGCCAGATCCCAGCGCGGCCTGACAGTGAAGCCGGGCGCGGTTTCGCGCAGACCTTTCTCCAGCCGTAGCGCGCCCGCAAACGCGATCATCGCGCCGTTGTCGGTGCAGAATTCCAGTGGCGGGTAATACACCGTATAACCACGGCGTTTGGCCGAGGCTGTGAGTTGTTCGCGCAGCAGCCGGTTGGCGCCGACGCCACCGGCAACCACCAGCCGTTCCAGTCCGGTCTGTTCCAGCGCAGCGAGGGCCTTGGTGACCAGTACATCCGCGATGGCGGCCTGCAATTCGGCCGCCAGATCGGCACGGCCCTGGGCATCCGGCGTCTGATTGCGAACGGCAGTCAGCACCGCAGTCTTCAATCCGCTGAAACTGAAATCGAGATTGTCACTGCGCAGCATCGGGCGCGGCAGTGTGTATCGACCGGCGCGTCCGCTTTCGGCCAATGCGGCGATAGCCGGGCCGCCGGGGTAACCCAGCTCCAGCAGTTTCGCGGATTTGTCGAAGGCTTCACCGGCGGCGTCGTCCACCGTTTCGCCGAGCAGAATATATTCGCCGACGCCGCCCACGCGCATCAGCTGCGTGTGTCCTCCGGAGACGAGTAGCGCCACAAACGGAAACGGCGGTGCGGGGGTCGCAAGCAGTGGCGACAGCAAATGGCCTTCGAGGTGATGCACGCCGATCGCCGGCTTGCCGAGCGCATGGGCGAGGCTCGCGCCAATGCCGGCGCCGACCAGCAAGGCGCCGGCAAGTCCGGGACCGGCGGTATAGGCTACGGCATCGAGTTCGGGCAGCGTTGCCCGGGCTTGCGTCATTACCTGACGGGTCAGCGGCAGCACCCGGCGGATGTGGTCGCGGGAAGCCAGTTCCGGCACCACGCCGCCGTATTCGGCATGCAGCGCAACCTGGGTATGCAGCGCGTGGGCGAGCAGGCCGCGACCGGTGTCATAGAGCGCAATGCCGGTTTCGTCGCAGGAGGTTTCGATGCCAAGTACGAGCACAGGATCAGCCTGAAAATGCGCAAAAAGACGGTAAATAAGGGTTCAAAGCGGCAAAAACGGGCTGAAAATGGCAAAAATCAGCGAATCGTCCATGGCGGTGTTGCATCGGGGACTTCCCGGCAGGGGTACCCGTGTACCTTTGAAAACAGCGTCCGGGCTGGTTATAATACTCGTTTTCCCGAACCCAGCCCCTGAGGTTTCATGACCACCGTACGTGTCAAAGAAAACGAGCCGTTTGAAGTGGCCCTGCGCCGTTTCAAGCGCACTGTTGAAAAAACCGGTCTGCTGACCGAGCTGCGCGCCCGCGAGTTCTACGAAAAGCCCACTGCTGAGCGCAAGCGCAAGCTTGCCGCCGCCGTGAAGCGCACGCACAAGCGTCTGCGCTCGCAGCTGCTGCCGCCGAAACTGTACTGATCAGTACGGTCCGCGTTGCTGAAGGGTGCAGGGGCCTAGCCTCGCACCCTTTTGTCTTTTGTGCGGCCCGTTTCATTCCGGAGATTGATGATGTCCCTGCGCGACCAGATCAATGATGACCTGAAGACTGCGATGCGCAGCGGTGAAACCGTGCGCCGTGACACCATCCGTCTCCTGACCGCCGCGCTGAAGCAGCGCGAAGTCGACGAGCGCAAGACGCTGACCGATGGCGATGTGCTGGCGGTGATCGAGAAAATGATCAAGCAGCGCCGCGATTCGATCAGCCAGTTCGAGCAGGGCGGACGCCAGGATCTGGCGGACAAGGAAAAGCAGGAACTCACGCTGCTGCAGACCTATATGCCGCAGGCCATGGGTGAGGAAGAGCTGGCCGCGGCGATTGCGGCAGCCGTCAGCGAAACCGGCGCTGCAGGCCCGGCTGATATGGGCAAAGTGATGGCGGTGCTGAAACCGAAGCTGGCCGGGCGCGCCGATATGGGCAAGGTGTCGGCTGCAGTGAAAGCACGCCTGACCCCATCGTAATTCATTGTATTGAATGACCTTCCCGGAATATCCGGGCGGGTTGAAGCGGACCGGCGCCGCGCTGCTGCAGCGCCTCTATAATCCAGCGATCAAGTCCGGGCCGGCACAACGCCGGCCTCCCAGGAGTGGGGTCGACCGCAGCACATGATTCCGCAATCGTTTATCCAGGATCTGCTGGGCCGGGTCGACATCGTCGAAGTGGTCGACCGTTACGTGAAGCTGAAGCGTAGCGGCGCCAACTATTCCGCCTGCTGTCCTTTCCACACCGAGAAATCACCGTCGTTCACGGTGAGCCCGACCAAGCAGTTCTATCACTGCTTCGGCTGCGGCGCGCACGGTACGGCCATCGGTTTCCTGATGGAATACAGCGGCATGGGTTTTGTTGATGCGGTGAAGGATCTCGCACAGGGCGTCGGCATGCAGGTGCCGGAGGCGCCGCGTTCCGAGTTTGAACAGCGCCGCGCCGAAGACGGTCCCGATCTTTACGGGGCATTGCTGAAAGCGGCGCAGTTCTACCGCAACCAGTTGAAGGATGCGCCGCAGGCCATCGAATATCTGAAACGCCGCGGACTCTCCGGCGAGATCGCCAAAAAATTCGGCATCGGCTACGCGCCGGATGCCTGGCAGGGGCTGGAGCAGGTGTTCCCGGATTACGCCGACAAGGCGCTCACCGCAGCAGGCCTGGTCAAGCAGAACGATGAAGGCCGGCGTTACGACGTATTCCGCGACCGCATCATGTTTCCGATCGTCGATGTCAAAGGCAACATCATCGGTTTCGGCGGACGTGTCCTGGGTGACGGCGAACCCAAGTACCTGAATTCGCCGGAAACCGCGGTATTCGAAAAAGGCCGGGAGTTGTATGGCCTGTTCAATGCGCGGCGCGCGATACGTGACGCGGGCTGTGTGATCGTCGTTGAAGGCTATATGGACGTCGTGGCGCTGGCCCAGGCAGGCATCGAATATGCGGTGGCCACACTCGGCACGGCGACTACGCCAATTCACGTACAGAAACTGCTGCGCCAGTCGGATGAAGTGGTGTTCTGTTTTGACGGCGATGCCGCCGGGCGGCGCGCGGCCTGGCGCGCACTGGAAAACAGCCTGGCTCAACTCGCCGACGGCAAACAGCTGCGTTTCCTGTTTCTGCCCGATGGTGAAGATCCCGACACCTATGTGCGCAAAAACGGCAAGGCGGCGTTTGAGGAATTGCTGGTCAAGGCCGATCCGCTGTCTCGTTTCCTGATCGATGAACTGCGGCGCAACGTCGATATCAATGCGCCAGAGGGTCGTGCCAAGCTGTTGCAGCAGGCAAAGCCGCTGGTGAAGCAGATCGCGGCACCGATGTTCTCGTTGATGATCCGCAAAGAGCTGGCGCAGGTCACCGGTGTGCTGCAGCAGGAGCTGGATAACGAATTTGAGATCAGGACAGTGGCAAGCAGCGCGCCTGCGCCGGCACGCCGGCAGACGCCGGTCACGCAGTCGATCCTGCGCACGGTGCTGGAACTGGTGGTGGCCGAGCCGCGGTTTGCCGCGCTGATCGGTCACGAAGACCTGCAGCTGGGCAGTGAAGTGCCGGGTCTGGATCAGGCGGATCTGCAGGCTTTGCAGGCTGTGGTGGATGCCGTCAATGTCGGCGACGCAAAACTCAATCTGGGCGAAGCCTTCCGCGATTCGCCGCATGAAGCTGCGGTGCGCAGCGCCGAAGCCGGGGCATTGCGCTGGCAGGAGCGTTCTCTGGAAGCGCCGGAGCTGGAGGCGGAGTTTTCCGGAGCCTGGCGACAGGCGCTGGACCGTATCCGCCGGGCGCGGATAGCGGCCTTGCTGGAGAAATCACGGCGACAAGGCTTGAGCGCCGAAGATCAGGCGCAATATCGCCTTTTGCAACAAGCAGTTAGCGCCGCTCCCGGTAAGTGAATGCGGGGCGGTTTTAGGGTATAATTTACGGTTTTTCACCGAACCTTGCCCCGCGGAGCCTACGTACATGGCCAAGCAATCCAAAGCAGCGAAATCCAAGGCAAAAAACGCGAAAGCGAAGCCCGCTAAAGCGAAAAGCTCGTCCCGCGTTAAACCGGCGTCGGTGAAATCCGCAAAAGCCAAATCGCGGCCGGCAACCAAAGCCAAGGCCGTCAAAGCCAAGGCGCCTTCTCGAGCGGTCGCCAAACGCCCGGCGCCGAAAGCCGCGGTCAAAGCGAAGCTCAAAAGCAAGGTCAAGCCTGCACCGAAAGCAGCGCCCAAAGCGGCACCCAAATCAAAGGCTACATTGCGCCAGGAACAACGGCTCGCGAATTTCAAGGAAGTAGCCAAGCAGGCATTGGCGAAAGTCAAAGCCGCAGCCCAGGGTCAGGAAAAAGCAGCACCGGCACCGGCGGCAGTTGCCACCGCAGCAAAACAGCCGGTCGGCAAGCAGAAGCCGGCGCGCGGTCTGACCGCGCGCGAGCGTGCACTGGTCAAGGAATTTGAACGCCGCGAGCTGTCGCCGGCCGATGCCGAGGCGCGCCGCCTGCGGCTGAAGAACCTGATCGTGCTCGGCAAGGAGCGCGGTTATCTGACCTACGCCGAAATCAACGATCACCTGCCTGATGACATGCTCGACGCTGAAGCGGTCGAGAACATCATCGGCATGATCAGCGACATGGGCATCCAGGTCTATGACGAAGCGCCGGATGCCGAAACGCTGCTGATGTCCGAAGCCACGCCGGCCGTTGCCGACGAAGACGCGGTCGAGGAAGCTGAGGCCGCGCTGACGACAGTGGATTCCGAGTTCGGCCGTACCACCGACCCGGTACGCATGTACATGCGCGAAATGGGTTCGGTTGAACTGCTGACCCGCGAGGGCGAGATTGAAATCGCCAAGCGTATTGAAGACGGCTTGCGCCACATGATCCTGGCGATTTCCGCCTGTCCGACGACCATTGCCGAAATTCTCACTCTGGCCGAGAAGATCGAAAAAGACGAGATCCGCGTTGAAGAGGTGGTTGACGGGCTGGCCGACCTCGAAATGAAGGAAGCCATCGTCGAAGACGTTGCGGAAGAAGAAGAGGAAGAAGCGGAAGAGGTCGAGGTTGCCGAGGACGAGGATGATGATGGTGCTGCCGGTGCTGCGCAGTCTGCGGCCGACCTTGCACGCCTGAAAGAGGCTTCGCTCAAGCATTTCGCCGATATCCGCAGCAATTACCAGAAGATGATGCGCGCGCTGCAGAAGCACGGTTCGCGCGGCCGCCCGTATATCCAGG
>JBIIZE010000145.1:0-5593 GCA_044346435.1 Burkholderiales bacterium | reverse complement strand
CACCTTCGATCAGTACCGGGAAAGGGGCGTCGGCGAACTGGGTCAGCTGTTCGCGCAGTTTTTTCATTGGCGGACTGTTGCCGATCAGGCCGGAAGCGTCACTGCCGGTTTCCGCTGTGGTGACTTCCAGTGCCTGGCGCAGCAGCGTTTTGATCTGGGCCGGATCCGCCGGCTTGGAAACAAAGTCGATGGCACCCAGCGTTCGCGCATGACGTGCATTGGACTCGTCGTTCTGTCCCGAGAGCACGATGATTTTGATCGACGGCGCGATCGCGATCAGTTCCGCGATCAGCTGGAAGCCCTCGTCGGGGCGATGCGGTTTGGGTGGCAGCCCGAGGTCGATCAGCGCCAATGCCGGCGGTGTATCGCGCTGGCGCAGCAGTGCCTTGGCATGCGGTCGGGATTCCGCAGTGGTCACTGTAAAGTCATCACTGAGCACATAGCTCAGCGTGTCGGCGATCACGGGATCGTCATCGACGATCAGCAGTTCCGGTTTTCCGGGTTCTGTCACGTTTGAATCTTTTTATATAAGTGGCTGAAACAAAAAGGCATTGTGCCAGATTGCCGCGCCGGCGTGGGATTGGCCTGACCGGTTCAGCGCCGGTTCAGTCCCCGGCGATGCACGCGAGGTAGGCGTGCTCGAGATCCTTCGCTTCGTGCTGACGGATGAACTCGGCGGGGGTTCCGGCAAAGCGTAGTTGACCCCGGTGGATCACCGCCATGCGGCTGCACATTTCCGCGACGTCATGCAGGGCATGGGTCGTCATCAGCACCGTTCGTCCGCCGGCATGCTGGGCCTTGAGTTCGCGTTTCAGAAGAGCGCGTGCTTTCGGGTCGAGTCCGCTGGTCGGTTCGTCGAGGATGTACATTTCCTTGCCCGACAGCAGGCAGGCCGCGAGTCCGAGTTTCTGCGTCATGCCCTTGGAGTAGGCGCGTACGGGTTTGTCGAGCGCGCCGACCGCCAGTTCCAGCGATTCCAGCATGCCGCACGCCGCGGTTTCATCGTAAGCGCGGTGGTGCAGTTCACAGGTGTAACGAAGGAAATCCCGTCCCGAGAAGAAATACGGTGGCGTAAATCGTTCCGGCAGGAAGGCGATGCGGCTGCGTGCTGCGGTCTGCCGGTGCGGAGTGCCGAAGATTTCAATGCTGCCGCTGCTGACGTCGCAGAAATCGAGCGCGCATTTGATCAGGGTGGTTTTACCGGCGCCGTTTTCGCCGACGAGGCCGAAAAATTCCCCGGCGGCAACTTCGAGGGAGAGATCGGTGAGCGCGATGGCGCTGGCATAGGATTTTGCGAGTTTGCTGATGCGCAGGGCGGGGGCGGACATGCGGCGTAACTTAGCGTAAAGCATCCTGGGGGTAAACACCGCGTGGCGGCGGTTGCTGGCCAAAACCCCGGCGTTGCCGGGGGCGGGGGAATCAAAGCGCCGGGGCGCCGCCGGTCGCGGCATCGCCCCCGTCCGGCGTTTGGTCGCACTGCCAATCTCGGCTAGAATCGCATCCTTTGTTTCCGGCAGCAGCCCCCGTGGCCTCCGAACCCCTCATCGAAATCAAAGACGTCAATTTTGCGTACGCGGAGCGTCCGATATTGACAGGCATCAACATGTCGATCCCGCGCGGCAAGGTCGTCGCGCTGATGGGCATCAGCGGTTCCGGCAAAACCACGCTGTTGCGGCTGATGGGCGGCGTGATGAAGCCGACGACGGGCGAGGTCTGGGTCAACGGCGAATGCACCAGCAAACTGGATACGCAGGGCATTTACCGCATGCGCCGGCGCATGGGCATGCTGTTCCAGTTCGGCGCACTGTTTACCGACCTTTCGGTGTACGACAATGTGGCGTTCCAGATGCGCGAGCACACCGGCCTGCCGGAGAGCATGATCCGCGATCTGGTGATGATGAAGCTGCATGCCGTCGGACTGCGCGGCGCGCACAAGCTGATGCCGGCTGAACTGTCGGGCGGCATGGCGCGGCGCGTGGCGCTGGCGCGGGCAATCGCGCTGGATCCGATGATCATGATGTATGACGAACCGTTTACCGGGCTGGACCCGATTTCACTGGGTGTCATCGCGAACCTGGTGCGTGAACTGAACGATACGCTGGGCACGACGTCGCTGGTGGTGACGCACGACGTGCAGGAGGCGCTGGATGTGGTGGATTATGTGTATTACCTGTCGGACGGAAAAATGATGGCGCATGGCACGCCGGAAGAAATGCGCGCTAACAAGGACCCGCTGGTCTACCAGTTCGTGCATGGCGAGGCGGAAGGGCCGGTGGCCTACCAGTATCCGAGCAAGGATTTCTCGGATGACTTGAAACTGGGAGGTCGTCGTGCCGCATAGAACGCTGCCTTCGATCCGCCGTATCGGCGCCAATGCGATCGATGTCGTGTTGCGTCTCGGCTACGCGGCGCGTTTCATCGGTCTGACGCTGGCGCATTCCGGCACCAGTTTCGCGCGGCCGCGGCTGATCATCCGCGAGCTTTATTACACCGGCGTGCTGTCGCTGATCATCATCCTGGTGTCCGGACTGTTCGTCGGCATGGTGCTGGGGCTGCAGGGTTATCAGACGCTGACCACCTACGGTTCGGAATCGGCGCTGGGCGTGCTTGTTGCGCTGTCGCTGGTGCGTGAACTCGGGCCGGTGGTATCGGCGCTGCTGTTCGCCAGCCGCGCCGGTTCGGCGATGACCGCAGAGATCGGCCTGATGAAGGCGACCGAACAGCTGTCGGCGATGGAAATGATGGCCGTTGATCCGATCGCACGCGTTGTCGCTCCGCGCTTCTGGGCCGGCGTGATTTCGATGCCGCTGCTGGCGGCGATGTTCAGCGCGATGGGTGTTTTCGGCGGCTATGTGATCGGCGTGGTGCTTATCGGCGTCGACGAAGGGTCGTTCTGGTCGCAGATGCAGAGCGCCGTCGATGTCCGGGAAGACATCGTCAACGGCGTCATCAAGAGTTTCGTGTTCGGGGTGGCGGTGACCTGGATTGCGCTGTTCGAGGGTTATGACGCGCCGCCGACCGCCGAGGGCGTCTCGGGCGCGACAACGCGCACCGTGGTAACTTCATCATTGGCAATTCTGGGTCTGGACTTCATTCTGACCTCATTCATGTTCAGGGGTATGTAATGGGACGTTCAATGCTGGATCTGTGGGTAGGTATTTTCGTCGTCGCCGGCATGGCCGCGCTGGTGATTCTCGCGTTCAAGGTCGGCAACATGTCGAGCATGGGCAGCGGCGAGACCTACGAAATTTCCGCCAATTTCGACAATATCGGCGGGCTCAAGCCGCGCGCGGCGATCAAGAGTGCCGGCGTCGTGGTCGGCCGGGTAACGTCGATCGAGTTCAACAACGAGCGTTTCACCGCCAAGGTGAAAATGGCCGTTGAGAAAAACTACAAGTTTCCGAAAGACACCACGGCGTCGATCCTGACCTCCGGCCTGCTCGGCGAGCAGTACATCGGGCTCGAAGGCGGCGGTGACGACCAGATGCTCAAGGCGGGCGACAACATCCGCCTGACGCAGTCGGCCGTGGTGCTGGAGAAACTGATCAGCCAGTTCCTGTTTGACAAGGCCGCCGAAGGCGGCGACGCCAAAAAGTAAATCCAAAAATTTGCCTAGAGATATTGTTATGAATAAGTCATTGTTTTCAATAGTTTTTTCTGCAACCCTGCTGTTGTTGCCGGTGGCGGGCGGCGCTGCAGCCAGCACGATGCCCCCCGACGCGCTGGCGCGCAATGTCACCGACGAAGTGGTGCAGATCCTGCGCACCGACAAGGACCTGCAGGCGGGCAGCCAGAAGAAGGCGCGTGACCTGATCGAAACCAAGATCGCGCCCCATTTCAATTTCACGAGCATGACCAAACTGGCGCTGGGCAAAAACTGGGCTTCCGCGACACCCGAACAGCGCAAGGCGTTGACCGAGGAGTTTCGCGCCCTGCTGGTTCAAACCTACACGGCGTCGATCACGCTGTTCAAGGATCAGAAGATCGAATACCGCCCGCTGAAAATCGCGCCTGACGATACGGACGTGCTGGTACGCTCGCTGGTGAAATCCTCCGGCGGCGGCGAACCGGTCCAGGTCGACTACGGTATGGAAAAGACAGCGGAAGGCTGGAAGGTCTACAACGTCAAGATCGGCGGCATCAGCCTGGTCGAGAACTACCGCGGCACCTTCAATACCGAAATCCAGAAAAGCGGTGTCGACGGCCTGATCAAGACCCTGCGCGACAAGAACCGCGCGCTGGTGGCACAGACCAAATAATCGCCTGCCCATGATTGAATGCAAGGACGGGCGCTGCACGCTGAAGGGCGCCGTGAACATCGAAAGTGCGCTGACCCTGCGCGAAGAAGGCCTGCGCCTGTTCACTGCTGCCGACGTGACGCTGGATCTGTCCGGGGTTACTGAAGTTGACTCCACCGCGCTCAGCCTGTTGTTCGAGTGGCGGCGTTCGGCATTGGCCGCAAAACGCAGCATCCGCTACGTCAACCTGCCCGAAAATCTCACCAGCCTGGCCCGGCTCTACGGCGTCACGGAACTGGTGGCCGCCGAGTAACGGCCGGCGCTGCGCCGACCGTCTGCTGTGCATCCGGCGATGACACATGCCATCGAAATCATTGATGTCACCAAGCGCTACGGCGATCTGCAGGCGCTTGCCGGCGTCAGTCTGACGGTCGAGCCCGGAGAATTTTTCGGCCTGCTCGGCCCCAACGGCGCCGGTAAAACCACGCTGATCAGCATTCTCGCCGGCTTGAGTCGCGCGACCAGCGGTGTTGCACGCATCATGGGTCACGACGTCACCAGCGGTTACCGCGGTGCGCGCAGTGCGCTGGGCGTGGTGCCGCAGGAACTGGTTTTCGATCCCTTCTTCACAGTGCGCGAAACGCTGACCTTCCAGTCCGGATACTTCGGCCTGGGCGACAACGCCGCATGGATTGATGAAGTCCTGGAGAACCTTGATCTCACCGCCAAAGCCGATACCAATATGCGCGCGCTGTCCGGCGGCATGAAACGCCGCGTGCTGGTGGCGCAGGCGCTGGTGCACAAGCCGCCGGTGATCGTGCTCGACGAGCCGACGGCGGGCGTCGATGTCGAACTGAGACAGGCGCTGTGGCGCTTCATCCGCCGCCTCAACCGGGACGGCCATACCATCGTGCTGACCACGCATTATCTGGAAGAGGCCGAGGCCCTATGCGGTCGTATCGCCATGCTGAAGCAGGGCCGCGTGGTGGCGCTGGACCGCACTGAAAACCTGCTGCGGCTGCACAGCGGCTGCCAGATTGTGCTGAGGCTGAACGCGGCGCTGCCGTCTGCGCTCGAATCGAAAGTGGTCGAGCGGCGCGATGACGGATCGTTGAGGCTGTCGCTGCCCGACCACGCCGCGATTGAGGGTGTACTGGCCGTGCTGCGAGAGGCGCATGTCGCCGTGCTGGAAATGGAAATCCTCCAGCCCGATCTCGAAGATGTATTTGTGCAGATCATGCAGCGGTCATGATGGAAAGGAATTCTGAATCATGACCGGCTTCCAGACCCTGTTCTACAAGGAATGGCTGCGTTTCTGGAAGGTCAGCGTGCAGACTGTTCTCGCGCCGGTGCTC
>JBIIZE010000173.1:0-5051 GCA_044346435.1 Burkholderiales bacterium | reverse complement strand
GTGGCGATGCTGTAACGGTTGCGACCGCCGGCTTTGGCTTTGTACATCTCCATGTCCGCCCGCGCCAGGAGTTCTGTGGCGTGATCGGCATCCCGCGGGGCAAGAGCCACGCCGATGCTGGCGCTGACCGTGACACGCCGGCCTTCGCCGAAAACCATCGGTTCGGTGATGGCCGCCATCAGCTTGCCGAGGATGAACTCCATGCTGCCGGTCTCGCGAAGGTCTTCGAGCAGGATGACAAACTCGTCGCCGCCCAGGCGCGAAACCGTGTCGGATTCGCGCACGATTTCGTTGATGCGGTTGGCGATGGTCACCAGCATTTCGTCGCCGACCGCATGGCCGTAGGTGTCATTGATCGGCTTGAAGTTGTCGAGGTCGATCAGCATCAGCGCGATGCTGTCGCCGCTGCGGCGCGCCCTTGTAATCGCACGTTCAATGCGGTCATTGAGAAACATGCGGTTGGACAGGCCGGTCAGCGGGTCCTGCAGGGCCAGGCGCCGCAACTCGTGTTCCTTTTCGAGCAGCAGGCTGTTTGCGGTTTCAAGTGCCTGGGTGCGTTCGGCGACCCGGTGCTCCAGGTCCTGCTCGGATTTGCGCAGGGTTTCGAGAAGCATCTTATTGGCATGAAGGGCGGCAGCATCGGATTGTGTCTTTTCCCGGCGCAGCGTATTGATGCGGTCAGCCATGGCGAATGACAGCAGCAGAAGCTCAAGCGCCGACCCGATCTGCATGGAATACAGCGTCACTGTGGTGGTTGGCACCAGGCCGAATACGCGCAATCCCTGCACGAGGACACCCATTAGCAGGGCGAACCAGGACAGCAGGAAATAGCCTCCCCCGGGATGGCCGCCGCGTACGCTGTGCACCCCCGTGAATACCGCGATCAACGAGAACAGTACGCCAAAGATCGATACGGTAATGGCAACCGGACGGTAGGTCAGGAACAGCGGCAGCAAACAGGCGAGCAGGAATGCGACAAGGCAGAGCAGAATCAGCCTGTCGTGCAGCGGTGATGTTTTTCTTGTGCTCAGGAACAGGCGCATGAATATGGCACCGCTCAGACCGGTCAACGACATGCCCACAGGCAGTGCAAAGTCACCCCAACGGGGATATTCGCCCCACAGGAACTGGTTGCCGAAGCCGTTCATCGACAGCTGTCCGATGGCCATTGAAATGGTGAATGCCACATAGGCGATGAATGTCGGATCGCGGGTGCTGAGGAACAGCAGCAGGTTGTAGAGTCCGAGTGCGAGCAGCATCCCGTAGTACAGGCTCAGTACCGTGTAGCTGACCCGGTCTTCACTGGCCAGTGCTTCCGGTGCCCAGAGGATGACCGGCAGCGTGACTGTGCCCTCGGTAGTGACGCGCAGGTAGATGGTCTGATTTTCGCCCGTGATCAGCGTGACCGGGAACACCAGATTGCGGTGCGGATAAGGTCGTTCCGAGAACGCTTTCATGTCCCCGGCCATCTGCTTCTCGAAAGTGCCGTCAGCGCGACGGGTGAACACTTCGACGCAATCAATCGATGAGTAACCGATCTCGAGAAGCCAGCGGTTTGCGGCGTCCTGATCAAGGAAAACCGGCAGGGCAAACCACCAGGCGGATTTCGAGAAGCTGTAGTTCACCTCGCCGATGGATTTGTCCGGAATCGCGGGACGGAAGCGCGCCTTGTTGACCGGATGAACAATGTCCTCGATCTGCAGCTGTTGCGTGGGGTCTTCCAGTGCCAGCAGCGCCTGGGCAACCTGGCGGCGCTCGGTGCCGGCCAGCAGCCGGATCGGGTCCTGGCTGGCCACCGCGCCTCCCGCGAGGAACAAAATCATCAGAGCGGCGACCAGTCGGCACATGAAGTCCACTGCGGGCATTCGACGCATCGGGCGCGGCTTTGCCTTCCTGTTATTTGACCCAGGAATCGCGCAGCGTCACTGCGCGATTGAATACCGGTTTGCCCGGCGCCGAGTCGCCGGTGTCGACGACGAAGTAGCCGTGACGTTCAAACTGGAAACGGGTGCCGGGTTCGGCGGCGGCCAGTGCGGGCTCCAGTTGTGCCGTGATGGTTTTGACCGAATCCGGATTCAGATCCAGCAGGAAGTCGCGTCCGCCGGCACCGGGATGGGCTTCTTTAAACAGACGGTCATAAAGCCGCACTTCGGTGGCCTGCGAATGCGCGGCGCTGAGCCAGTGGATATTGCCTTTGACCTTGACGGTCTCGGCGCCGGGCGTGCCGGATTTTGTTTCCGGCAGATACTCGCAATGCACGGCGGTGACATTGCCGGCGGCATCTTTGTCGCAGCCGGTGCATTTGACGACATAGCCGTAACGCAGGCGCACGCTGTTGCCGGGGAAGAGGCGGAAAAAGCCCTTCGGCGGTTCTTCGACGAAATCCTCGCGCTCGATCCACAACTCGCGCGACAGCGGCACCACGCGTTTGCCCAGATCGGGCTTTTGCGGATGGTTGGGCGCGAAGCAGTCTTCCTGCTGACCCTCGGGATAGTTGTCGATGATCAGTTTGACGGGATCGAGCACGGCGATGCGCCGCTCGGCGATCTCGTTCAGGTGATCGCGCATGCAGTCTTCCAGCACCGAGTATTCAATCCACGAATCGGCTTTGGAGACACCGATGCGGTCGGCAAACAGGCGGAAACCTTCCGGCGTGTAGCCGCGGCGGCGCGCGCCGGCCAGCGTCGGCAGGCGCGGGTCGTTCCAGCCGCTGACGTGTTTTTCGTCGACCAGCTGGATCAGCTTGCGTTTGGAGAGCACGACATAGGTCAGGTTCAGCCGGGCGAACTCGATCTGCTGCGGCAGCGGGCGCGCGAGCAGGCCGCCGTCGGCGAGTTTGCCGAGCAGCCAGTCGTAGAACGGCCGCTGGTCTTCGAATTCCAGCGTGCAGATCGAATGGGTGATCTGCTCCAGTGCATCCTCGATCGGATGGGCAAAGGTGTACAGCGGATAGATGCACCAGGCATCACCGGTGCGGTGGTGCGTGGCTTTGCGGATGCGGTAGATCACCGGATCGCGCAGATTGATGTTGGGCGAGGCGATATCGATTTTCGCGCGCAGCACCATCGCACCGTCGGCATGTTTGCCGTCGCGCATTTCAGCGAAGCGGGCCAGCGATTCGGCGGGCGGGCGTTCGCGCCACGGTCCGGGTTTGCCCGGCTCTGTCAGCGAACCGCGGTTGGCGCGCATTTCTTCGGCGCTTTGTTCATCGACATAGGCGTGGCCGGCGCTGATCAGGTATTGCGCGGCCTCGTACATGTAATCGAAATAATCGCTGGCGAAATAACCGTTCGGGCCCCAGTCGAAACCCAGCCACTGCACCGCATCGCGGATGGAGTCGACGTATTCCTGCTCTTCTTTCTCCGGATTGGTGTCATCAAAACGCAGATGGCAGAAGCCGCCGTAATGCAGCGCAAGGCCGAAATTCAGGCAGATCGATTTGGCGTGGCCGAGATGCAGGTAACCGTTGGGTTCCGGCGGGAAGCGTGTGCGGATTTTCGCGGCATCGACGGGGGCACCGGCATGCACGCGCGCCGGTCCCGGTTTACCGCCCCAGGTGCGGGCGGCGTATTTGCCGGCAGCCAGATCGGCGTCGATATGACTGCGGATGAAGTTCGATGTCGACGCAACCGCTTCTGCGCCGGGTTTCGCGTTTTTCGCCATGCTTGGGGAGGGTGTTGCCGGGTAAAACGGCATTTTAACCCGTGCCGGCGCAGGGGGTTTCAGCGTTTTGCGAGATATCTTGTGGGCAACGGACGTTCGATGAATGTGCGGTTCTTGCGGGTCAGCCGCCAGCCGCGTCCGGGCTTGTGATTGGAGACCACTTTAGCCAGTTTGCCGTCGATGAAGTGCAGCGCCACGCCGTCGTCCGCAGCATACCCTTCGGCAATCGCGCCGCGGGCGACCATTTGGCGATAGGTCGGACGACGCAGGGGCTCGCTGTTGTAATGCGGGCAGTTGCTGCCCGGCAGAAAACCCAGACAGTCCAGCGCGGTCAGCGGTCCGGCAATCGAATCGGTGATTCCCTGTTCGAACCAGCAGATCGAACCCGCGCTCCAGCCGCCGAGCACGATGCCTTGTTGCCAGGCATTGCGCAGGTGCGCATCAAGACCCCAGTCACGCCACACCGCGAGCATGCTGCGCGTGTTGCCGCCGCCGACAAAAATCGCATCCTGTTCCATCACGAAGGATTCGAGGTCACGCGGCGTGCGCGCGAACAGCGGCAGATGCACCGGTTTGCAATTGAACTGGCCGAAGCCGGCATAAAAACGCAGGCGGCCGGCATCGGCGTCGCCATGCGCAGTACCGACGAAGCAGACTTTGGGTTTGCGTTTGCCGGTCTGCTGGAGGAAATAATCGACGAGCAGCAGGTTGTCGAGTTCGAGCGGCAAGGCGGCGCCGCCAATGGCAAGGATCTGTTTTTTCATGTCCGCGAGCTTATCGCGTTACCGGAAATCGCAGAAGCCTGCAGAAGGCGTTGTGCCGGGATCTCCCGGCTCCGCGTCATTGCTCGAGTTTGAATCCCGTGGCCTTGATCAGTTTTGCCCAGCGGTCTTTTTCCGACGCCAGCCATTTCGCCATTTCGGCCGGACTGTTGCCGATGGGATCGGCACCCTGGCTCGACAGTTTTTCTTTCATGTCGGGCGTGTGGATGATTCGGGCAATTTCGGTTTGCAGTCGCGCGACCAGTTCCGGCGGTGTTCTCGACGGTGCGAGTACGCCCTGCCATGAACCGGTGACAAAACCTTCAAGCCCCGGTGTTTCTGCGACCACCGGGGTGTCCGGCAGCGTCGGGAAACGCTTTTCGCTCGATACGGCGATCAGGCGCAGGCGGCCGCTTTTGGTATGTGGCAGCGTGGCCAGCATGCCGTTGAACAACAGATCGGCTTCGCCGGTCGTCGTGATGAGGATGTTGGCGAAGCCGCCCTTGGTGGGGATATAGGCCCAGTTGATCCCTGTTCGATAGGCAAACATCAGCCCCGCCATATGGGGCGCGCCGCCAAGGCCGGTGGCGTAATTCAGCTTGCCGGGGCGTGCTTTGGCCAAGGCGA
>JBIIZE010000140.1:0-5664 GCA_044346435.1 Burkholderiales bacterium | reverse complement strand
AGATTACGAGGTGCGTTATGGTCAATAAAGTGACTGCCAAGACAAAGCGACCCGCGGCAACAGCGCGGCCCGCCAAACCGGATGAGGTGGATGCCGGCAGCGGTAACGTGTTTGCCGATCTGGGTTTCGCTGATTCTGATGAACGCCGATTGCGTGTGCAGCTTGCCATGCAGTTGAACGATTTGATCGCCGCACGCCCGCTTACTCAGGCGAAGGCGTCGGCGCTATTCGGGATTCCGCAGCCGCATGTTTCCGAGTTGCGAAACTACAAACTAACGCGGTTTTCGGCTGAGCGGCTGATGCGCTTTCTGACACTGCTGGATCGCGACGTGCAGATCGTGATCCGCCCGAAGGCCCGCGGGAGTGCAGCGGGATCGGTTTCGATGCTGGTGTCGTTAGGAATAAACGGTCAACGGAACGATTCAAAAAATAAGACTGCGCAATCCAATAAACGCGATCTCTTCTCTGAATTGGAAGAGGGTGTGGTTGCGTTGGCTATGTCGCGACAGAGCAAGCGGGCATTGCGCAAGTCCGTAAAGCCGACGCTTGCGGTTGAGCAGTCGGTGAGCAAGCCGCGCCTGCGGCGCGCCTGATCGCTGCTTAATTCTCCAGCTTGAGATTGGCCTTCTTTACCAGGTTGCGCCACTTCTCGTATTCGGCTTTGGCCTGCTGCGTGAATTCACGCGTCGGGTTGCCGACGGTTTCGGTGCCGCCGGCTTCCATCTTGGCGGCGAGCGTGGGTTCGGTGACGGCTTTCGACGCTTCCTTGTAGAGCTTTTCAACAATCGCGGGCGGCAGTTTCGCCGGGCCGAACAGGCCGAACCAGGCGCTCACTTCATAACCGGGCACGGTTTCGCCGATGGCGGGCAGGTCAGGTAGCGCCTTGAGGCGTTTTTCGGTGGTGACGGCGATGCCGCGCAGGCGGCCGGCTTTCATCAGCGGCTGTGCGGAGATCGGGCTGCCGAGCATCCAGTTCACCTGGCCGGAGATCACCGCGGGGTAACCATCGGCGACACCTTTGTATGGCACGTGGGTCATCTTGATGCCGGCGAGGGTCGCGAGCAGTTCGCCGCCCAAGTGCAGAACGCCGCCGGTGCCCGATGAGGCATAGGTGATGCTGTCCGGTTTGGCTTTGGCGAGGTTGATCAGGTCGGTGACGGTTTTGACGGGCAGCGAGGGCGTGACGACGATCAGGTAGGGATTGGTGGTGAGTTTGGTGATCGGCTGGAAGTCGGCGATCGGGTCGTAACGCACACTGCGGATCGCGGCATTGGTGATGTAGCTGCTGCTGCTGACCATCAAGGTGTAGCCGTCCGGTGTCGAGCGCGCGACCAGTTCGGGGCCGAGGCTGCCACCGGCGCCGGGCCGGTTGTCGATGATGAAGGGCTGGCCCCACACCGCGTTGTAATGCTGGCCGATCAATCGCGCCAGCGCATCGACGCCGCCGCCGGCGGAGACCGGGACGATGATGCGCACCGGGCGCTCGGGGTACGCGGCGGTGGCGAAGGTCGGGGCGATGAGCAGCGCGGCGATCAGGGCACGCTGCAGGGTGCGGGATGCGATGTTCATTGAAACTCCTCCTTGTTGTGACCCGGAAAATACTCTGATCGGGGTGGTGGTGACTAGTGCCGGGTGGAGAAATAACGAGTTTAGTCCGTGATTTGGGCTTTAGGGTCTCTCCGGGAGAACTTGCAAAGAATCCCGCTGGGATTCTTTGCAGCGTAGTATCGGTGAAGTAGTCGCGAAGTGGTGTGTTCACTTCATTCTGTTTTCTCACGCAGCACTTTCAAGGACTACGACCATGGCCAAAGGCCAGCAGCGCAGCAACAAGGAACAAAAGAAACCCAAGAAAGACAAGAAGGCTGTCCCGGTGGCCGGTGGATCGGCCAAGCCGAAAACTCTGGATGCGATCAAGCTGAAGTAATCCGGCGACATCACCCGAAGTGTTTGCCCGGTGCCTGTCGGTATCGGGCGACGAATGGAACGTCTGCATGCCCTGAACAGGGTGTGCGACGTTCTTTTTTCTTTTGTGTCTGCGATTTTCCGTCGTGCTTCGGCGACAGATCGCAGGTATTGCGTTACTCGCGGGAACTCACATGAAATAATCGCGTTCAGACAGGGGATCGGATAGGCATCCAATAAAAATAATTTCTGAATACCTGTGTGAAGGAGTCGTGTCATGCGATTACCCGGATTGAATGCAAGATGTATGGCTGTCGTAATCACCCTGTTGTTGGGCGCCTGTGCGCAAACGCCGATGCAACCGTCATCAACGGCGATGCGTCCGCCGCCCGCGGATATTCCGCGTATTGATCCGGACGGCCAGGTTGAACCGGAAGGCTTGCCTGAGGAAGCGGATCGCATGGCCGATGTGCCGGGCGATCAGAAGCTGCAGTCACTGACCGGCAAGGTGGAGCAGATTGACTGCAAGACCGGTGTTGAAGATTTGCAAGCGCGCATGGCCATCGAGGCGCGTGGCGGGCAGGTGGCCAGCTTCGCGTTTTACAGCAAGCGCAAGCCGCGCACCTGTTCACTGGATGTCAATCGAAATACGCCTTATGTGAAATGGCGCCAGACGGCCGATGGCGCAACGCGCGTGCAGACGCTGCACGGGCCCATCCTGATCCGCACGCTGCGTGACGGCTACGAGTTTGAATTCCAGAACGTCGCCCGCCAGAAAATCTGCGGCATGGAGGGTTATCTCAACGGCACGATGACGATCAAACGCAAGGGCAGCAAGCCGGAGTGTTCGGTCGCGGGGCTTCTCGACAGCCGGGGTTCGGCGCAGCGGACGGCGGAGCTGCGTTAGCCCCTCGCGGAATAACGGCGGCGATAACGTCGGGAGCGGTCTTCGCGGTATGATGCGGGCCTTTTCAGCTGCAGGCCGCACATGGATTTTGATGTCATTGTTCTGGGTGCCGGTGCTGCCGGCATGATGTGCGCGGCGGTGGCCGGCGCGCGCGGCAGGCGCGTGTTGCTGGTCGATCACGCCGTTACCCTAGCTGAAAAAATCCGCATCTCCGGAGGCGGGCGCTGCAACTTCACCAATCGTGAAGTCAGCCCGGCGAATTTCCTGTCGCGCAATCCGCATTTCTGCCGCTCCGCGCTGGCGCGTTATACGCCGCGCGACTTCATTGCGTTAGTTGAGCGCCACGGCATTACCTATCACGAGCGCAATCTCGGCCAGCTGTTCTGTGATGACAGCGCGATGCAGATCATCGCCATGCTCAAGGCCGAATGTGATGCGGTGAATGTGCAGTGGGCGATGCCGGTGAGCATTGAGCGCGTCGCGCGGCTGCCGGATGATGCGCCGGGTTTTGAGGTGGCGACAAACAAGGGAAGTTATCGCACGCAGTCGCTGGTGGTGGCGACCGGCGGACTGTCGATCCCGAAAATCGGCGCGACACCGTTTGGTCTGCGCCTCGCCGAGCAGTTCGGCATTGCCGTGGTGCCGCCGAAACCGGCGCTGGTGCCGCTGGCAGCCCCTCCGGAATGGCTTGAGCGCTTCGGTGTGTTGTCCGGGTCATCGTTTGATGCGGTGACCACCTGTGCGGAAGTGCCGCGCGGCGCGGTGAATCCGCGTTTCCGTGAAGCGGCGCTGATCACCCATCGCGGTCTGTCGGGGCCGTCGATCCTGCAAGTGTCGTCGTATTGGCAGGCGAATGGTGCGCGTGGCGCGGTGGCGCTGGATCTGTTGCCGGATGTGGATGCCGCTGCGTGGCTCAATGAGCATCGTCGCGATCAGCAGGGGCTGGGCAATTTGTTATCAGAACATTTGCCGCGGCGTTTTGCGGTGAGCTTCGCCGAACTGCATGGCTGGACGCAGCCGCTGGTGCAGTTGTCGAATGCGACGCTGGTTCAGATCGCGCAAACGCTGAAAGGCTGGCCGATCCAGCCTTCGGGCACGCTGGGTTATGCCAAGGCCGAAGTCACGCTGGGTGGTGTGGATACCGCGGCGCTGTCACAGCAGACGATGGAAGCGCGCGCGGTGCCGGGGCTGCATTTCATCGGCGAAGTGGTTGATGTCACGGGCTGGCTGGGCGGTTACAACTTCCAGTGGGCCTGGGCTTCGGGGCATGCGGCGGGGACTGCGGCCTAGACCGGCCTGCGGGGGTGATGCAGGGTAATCACGGGATAATTGAAAACTTCAATATTTAGAATGGGTTACTTGCGTAACTGCCAGTAAAGGAGTAACTTTCCCGTCTAATTCGTAGATCGGGAGGTGGCATCGTTAGTCCCATCCTGACATTCCGCGCGGTTTTGGCCGTTTTACTGCTGGCCATCGCGTCGACGGCAGGTGCAGCAAGCCTTGGCAGGCTGGCTGTGCTGTCCGCCATCGGTGAACCGCTCCGCGCCGAAATTGATCTCTCCGTCTCCCCGGAAGAGCTGGATTCCTTATCCCCGCGTCTGGCCGCTGCTGAGGATTACGCTGCAGCCGGGCTGACCTACAACGCTGCGCTCAACGGCGCACGTCTCGTGGTGAAGTATCGCGAGAACGGTCGCCGTGTCATTGATCTGGTCTCAACGCGATCAGTGAACGAGCCGGCCATTGCATTGATTGTTGAATTGCATGTGCGCAGCGGCCGTATCACGCGCGCCTATAACGTGTTGCTGGGTCCGGACACGGCTTCGCCCGCGCGTCTGGTGGCAACGGCACCTGCTGCCCCTGTTGTGGCGGCGGTCGCCGCCGAAAAACCGGCGCCGGTGGTAAAGCGCGTGCCGGAAGCCAAGGCGGCTGCGCCGGCCGCGCCCCAGGCGCCGCGCGCCGGGAAAAAATCGGTTGCAGCGGCTGCGCCGGCAGCCCGGGCCGTCGCGCCCGTGGATGAGGCGGCTTACGACCGTGAACTCAAACGCCTGGAATCGCAACTCAATGCCGGTGACAAAATCCTCAAGGACATGTTGTCGCGCGTGACCGTCATGGAGCGCGACGTTGCGCAATTGCAAAAGGCCTTTGCCGCATTGCCGACCCCGAAGCCGGTTGCAGAAAAACCGGTCGCTGAGAAGACGGCCGCAGAGAAGACGGTGGCCGTTCAGCCCGTGGCTGCACCTGTCGCAGAAAAACCGGCAACCGAATTGCCACGGGTGGTCACCGATCCGACACAGCCGACGCCTGTGACTGCTGTCGCGTCGCCAGTGCCGGTGATGCAGGAGGTCAGCGGTCAGACCACGGCCCGGATCGATACCGTGCCGCGGACCCCGCACAAATCCGATTACATGCTCAATGAAGCCCTTCTGGTGCTTGCCGGCGGCACGCTGGCGCTGTTCATCGGGCTGGGTTATGTGATGCTGGACCGGCGTCGTCAGGCGAAGGTCGCGGAAGCCGAGGCGGCGATCGCTGCCGGGGCGCAAAACGCGGGATAATTTCCGGCGTTCGCGGTTGCGGTAATCTCTGCCGCAGCCTTTTTTATTTCATCCATTTTGTTACGGGGCGGTCATGACTGCGCTTGTTGCCGGGCTGGTTATTTTTCTGGGCGTGCATTCCGTGCGCATCTTTGCCGAACCCTGGCGCGTGCGTACCATTGCGCGCATCGGCGGGAATCCGTGGAAAGGGTTGTATTCACTGATTGCCATCGCCGGGTTTGTGCTGCTGGTGTGGGGTTACGGCCAGGCGCGACAGTTGGGCGTGGTGTTGTACGAGCCGCCGGTGTTTACGCGCCATATCGC
>JBIIZE010000229.1:0-4240 GCA_044346435.1 Burkholderiales bacterium | reverse complement strand
CCAGCCGATGAAAGTGTCATTGCTGTTACTCGGTTGGAGAACGCCGGTGTAACCAGATAACGGAAACGGTTTCCCCAGGCGTCGGTTGCGCTGACGCCAAGCGTCGCCCAGGGGATGTTGCCGTTGCTAACCTGGCAAACACCGGTAGCAATCACGTAATCTTCAATCCCGTCATTGGCGGTGTCATTGGCCGTGCCCGCGCCGCCGCTGGTGCGGTCC
Source organism: Burkholderiales bacterium (assembly GCA_044346435.1). GTDB lineage: Bacteria > Pseudomonadota > Gammaproteobacteria > Burkholderiales > SG8-41. Next base: position 4,021 of record JBIIZE010000229.1, on the reverse strand, counting down.
GGACAGGGCAGGTGGGGCACGGTTTGTGTGATGGCGTAGCCCATCAATGCCTCGAGCATTTCATTCATCGTGCGCTCAGCCTCGCGCACCTGGCGTTCCTCGATCTGCACGGCCATGGGTCCGAGCAGGGCGCTGATGACCAGTGTCAGTATAAAAAGGCTGACTGCGATTTCGATCAGCGTGAAACCGGCCGCGGATTTTTTTTTCGTTTGCGGCTTCATGTCAGGGGGCGATGGCAATCACTTGATCATTGAATGTGGTGGTCAGCGTATTGGCGTGATCAAACACCAGCGTCGCTGCATTCTGATTGGTGGCGTTGTCAAAATAGTTGGACAGCGTGGTGTTGGGACGGGTCTGGCTGGCAAAGGCGGTGCCCGGCATCACGACCACGCCACGCACATTGGTTTTGTCGGCGGCGCCGTTTTTCAGCACGCTGAAACAGTTGCTGCCGCAGCTGCCGCCGGCACCCGGGGCAAAATCAGATGACAGGGCGATATAACTGATGCGATGCCATTCATTGGTGAAAAACCAGCTGGGTATGAAGCGTCCGGCAATGAAGGGATTGCCGCTGCCATTGGCGCGTTCCGGGTAAAGGGCTATTCCCTGGGTGCGTATGCGCCCTGTTGTGCCGCTGAACGTCCCGGATCCGACCTGAGTGCCCGAGGCATTGTAGTCGCGGATGTTCAGAGTCACCCCGGAGATGCTGGTGCGCCTTACCGAACGTGTGGCGTGATTGGTTGCGGTCGCAGGGGAAATCACCACGCCGTTGCTTATCGCCGCGGGGTTTGTACTATACGAGACAGTGGTTCCGGACGTGGCATAGCGAAGCAAAATCGTTCGTGAGGTTACGCTGGGGATGGCAGGGGTCGGGTTCGGTATGGTTGCAGTGCATTCCACGCTGCGGTGGGGCAGAGACGCATAGAAGGTGGACCATACGCAGCTGCCGTAGGCCTCCGCGACCGTATAGGCCCGTACTTCCGCAGCGGTGACGGTACCCGAAACGGAGACTGACGGTGAACTCGTGGTTGACCACTGGAAGCCGCTTCTGAAGCTGGAGCCAAAAGAATCGGCTGTCCCGACAAACGGCAGCAGACCGCGCTGGGTGCCGACTGTCGCCGGGCCGGAAGGCGTCGGACTTGACGTCGGGTCAAAGGGCCGCAACCAGAAGTAACTGGATGGTGCGGGAGCGGCGCTTGAAGTGCAATTGGTCCCGGCAGTGCATTTTGCAAAATCGGTGATGATGCCGCGCACTGTCGAAGCAACCTGCCTTTCGATCGCCGGCATCAACTCGTCGATGGTGGCGTATACGAGGCGATCATTAAATGTGTCGGTGATATCACCCGCAATAAAATCATTGTCCAGATCGGCATTGCTGTAAGTGCCTGGGACGCAGGGTGCCGTGCAGCCTGCGGCAACCGTCACCGAATCCAGATACTGCGAAACACCGCCCAGATTGGGTGAGGCGCGGCGTTCCTGGCTGCCGACCACCGGTCCGGGCAACAGGACAACAAAGGCCACGCGGTTGCTGAGCACATTGCCACGCGAATCGCGAACCGTCAGCCAGGGGTAGGGCAGGTTTGTGTCGCTGGCGCAGTTATAGCCGGTATACGGCAGGGCGGCAGTGTTGGAATTCAGCATGGTCAGACAGTTGTCGATGCGCGTCAGGTTGGCTGAAACGGCGTACCACGGCATCTTGCCCTCGGCATCCTGTTCCGAAGGACTGTTGAGGCTCATCTGCAATGTCCGCCAGGGCAGGCGGCCGACGCAACGGACATTGACGCTGGCCGCGGTCAGCGGTACGCCATTGCTCTGGCTGGCATCCATGCAGCGCGTTTCGGGGATTCCATCGTAATTGCCCGGGCTCTCGGTATTGTCGAGAGCATCCGGGACCGGCAAATCGCCGGGGCGGTCAGCGCTGGGGCTGCTGGTCGAGCCCCGGGTGATGGCCCATCCCAGCAGGGAGCGTTTGGCTTCACCCAGAATGTTGGCCTGCTCAACCTGCTCACGCGTCTGCACCGATCGCGCGGACATCACGGAAATGACGGTGACCGCAGCGGCTGCGCCGAGCATCAGGATGATGACGTAAATCCCGAAGCCTTTCTGGCGTGAGGCGCCGACGGTCATTATTTTTCCGGGCGGGCTGCGGGCTGCGGATTGTCTGCGGGCTTCTGACCGTCGCGAACGCTGTCGGCCGCGGTTTCGTTGTCTTTTTCCTTGGCCTCAGCCGCCGGTTTTTTGTTGTCACTGAGCGGAGCGCGTACAGGGGGGGCGTTGGTGACAGCGTAATTTTCTTCCACGCGGCCGGTTCCCAGCTCCACCCGTTGGCCGACCTTGAGGCGCTGCGATGGCGTGCCGGCTGTCTGGCCCATTTGCAGGACGATACGGCCGTCACGCTCGATGCGACCGACCAGTGAGTCTGTTTCGCGAAGATCGCGTTCAGTGATGGCTTTGTTATTCACCCAGACTGTGGTTTTCCCGTCGCCACGACGGATGAGGCCGCTATAAGTGACAAATTCAGGGGCAGGTTCATCCTTGGCCTGGGCGGCGACCACTTTTCTGGTGCGTAGGGCATCCAGTTGAGCACGTTGCTCCGGGCTGAAAAACAGGCGGCCCACAGGCTCGGCGGCACTGACTGCCGGCGGAAGAAGCAGTAGCACCATCAAGAGCAATGTCCTCATCGTTTGGCTCCCGTGGTGGCGGCGCCGGGACGTGCGGTGATCCAGGCCAGATCGCATTGTGCGCTGAGGTAAGGAGAGTTTCGCAGTGTTTCCGCGCGGTCGGTGCGGATCAGGGTGCACTCCTTGACGTCGAACAACCCTACTTTCTGCGCGCGCAGCTCATCAAAGAAACGCAGCAGGTCGCCTTCATGCATCAGGCGCATGTCGAGTTCCATGATCGACTCCTGCAGTGCGATGGATCCCGCATCGAACTCGGCGGCGTTCGGATAAGGGTGCTGGATGCCGATCTGGTAACTGACCCCGAAGAGTCCGGCGCGGGTATTGGCGTTGCGCAGCGCATCGAGCCAGTTGATGCGCTGCTCCTCCCCGGCAAAGCCGGTTTTCTCCAGTTCGCGGTAAGACTCGACATACTTGACGATGGTGTCTTTTTCATCGCCGGACTGGCGCATCCGTGACTGCGCGGTCTGGAATACGCCTTTTTGCCTGGACAGATCGGTTGCCGCCGCTTTGGCGAGCATGTCGGTGTAGTAAACGGCAGCGCCGGCGAGTGCGATCATGATCAGCAGGACCACAAGCGGAGTGCGCAATGACTTGAGTTCTTCGCTGTTCATGGTGTTGACTTCAGTATGACCACGAGGCGGAATTCAGTGGAGCCGCCGCTCCCCGTTGTTTCCGAAGTGCTGCCGGACAGGGCGAGGCCGGGGCTCACGTTCAACGGCAATTGGGTAACCTTGACCTGATCGACGGCGGGATCGGCACGCAGACGTTCGGCCAGCTGGTTGATGCGGTTGATGGCGTTACGGTAATCGCCTTTGAAATTGCGCAGTTCGCCGGCAATCAGGCCGCTTTGTTTGCGCGTTCCGACGCCGGGAATCGGGGCTGGCGGAGGCGCAGTCGGGGGTTGACCGGCGGGGGCCTGCGTGCCCCGGTCGGTGCCGGCGATTTCACTGGCGGAATACTGCCAGGTGATTTCTACCGGGCTGATATCGGGGTCAGGGTTCAGGGCACGGGAAAGCACGGCATAAAACGATGCGGGTGTCTTGCCTGAGGCGCGCAGTTTCTCGGCGAGTTCGGTTGTGCGTTTGAGATTGTCCGCCGTGGTCGGCGCTGAAGGAAACTGGCGGGTTACCGCTTCGTATTCGGTGTTGACGCGGTTGGTATTGCGCACGACGTCTTCTTTTTCCGTTTCCAGGGAAAACTGGTTCGACAGATTGTATCCAGCCCAGCAGATGCCGATTACAGCGACCGCAGCGCTGGCGGAATAAAGCTGCTGCCGGGTCCGCAGACGGCGATAACCGGCGGTTATTGCGGGAGCGGCGAGATTGCTGGCTGGGGTAGTGCCG
>JBIIZE010000235.1:0-4143 GCA_044346435.1 Burkholderiales bacterium | reverse complement strand
GCGCATCGTTACCGCCACCGGCAGCACGGTGGTGATGGTCACTCACGACGTCGATGAAGCCGTGCTGCTCGCCGACCGCGTGGTGATGATGACCAACGGCCCCGCCGCCACCATCGGTGAAATCCTCAGCGTCGATCTGCCGCGTCCGCGCGAGCGGCTGGCGATGGCCAGCGACCCGCGTTATCTCGCGGCACGCAAGGCTGTGCTTGAGTTCCTTTATCAGAAGCAACTCAAAGCGGCTTAAAAATATGAATAAAAACAGCAAGATGCGACTGGTGTGCATCGGCAACGGCATGGCCGGCATGCGCGCGCTGGAGGAGTTGCTGAAGATCGCGCCCGATCTTTACGACATCACCGTGTTCGGCGCCGAACCGCATCCCAACTACAACCGCATCCTGCTGTCGCCGGTACTCGCCGGCGAACAGACGCTGAAAGAGATCGTGCTCAACGATCTCGACTGGTACCAAAGCAACAACATCACCCTGCACCTCGGCAAAAAGATTACCGAGATTGACCGGGTGAAACGTGTCGTACGCGCCGAAGACGGTACGGTTGCCGAATACGACCGCCTGTTGCTCGCGACAGGATCCAACCCGATATTGCTGCCCATCCCCGGCATGAAACTGCCGGGCGTGCTGACTTACCGCGACATTGCCGACACTGAAGACATGATCGCCGCGTCCTCGCAATACAAAAACGCCGTGGTCATCGGCGGCGGCCTGCTCGGCCTTGAAGCCGCCAACGGCCTGAAACTGCGCGGCATGAATGTCACGGTGATCCATCTCGCCGATTGGCTGATGGAACGGCAGCTTGATCGCACGGCTTCCCAGTTACTTCAGGCCTCACTGGAGAAAAAAGGCCTGCAGTTCCGGCTCAGTACGCAGACTGCAGAACTGGTCGCCAGTGAATCGGGTCGTGTTGCCGCCGTCAAACTCAAAGATGGCGAAAGCATCGCTGCCGAACTGGTCGTGGTCGCCATCGGCATCCGCCCCAACACCGAACTCGCCGAAAAAGCCGGCCTGCATTGCGCGCGCGGCATCGTCGTCAGCGACACTATGCAGACCTATGATCCGCGCATCTACGCCGTCGGCGAATGCGCCAACCACCGCGGCATCGCCTACGGCCTGGTCGCGCCGCTGTTCGACATGGCGAAAGTCTGCGCCAACCATCTCGCGCTGTACGGCATCGGCCGTTACACCGGCTCGCTGACCTCGACCAAACTCAAAGTCACCGGCATCGACCTGTTCAGCGCCGGCAATTTCCAGGGCGGCGACGGCAGCGAAGACATCACCCTGTCCGACCCGATCGGCGGCGTCTACAAGCGCCTCGTCATCAAGGACGACAAGCTGATCGGCAGCGTGCTCTACGGCGACACCGTCGACGGCGCTTATTACTTCAAGCTGCTGCGCGAAGGGCGCAAGGTCAGCGACATCCGCGACAAGCTGATGTTCGGCGAATCCAACCTCGGTGACGCCGGGCACCAGGGCCAGAACAAGGCTGCCGCGATGTCGGATGACATGGAGGTCTGCGGCTGCAACGGCGTGTGCAAGGGCACCATCGTCAAGGCCATCAAGGAAAAAGGCCTGTTCACGCTGGATGACGTGCGCAAGCACACCAAGGCCTCGAGCTCCTGCGGTTCCTGCACCGGCCTCGTGGAACAGATCCTGATGTTCACCGCCGGCGGCGACTATTCAGCCTCGCCCAAGGTCAAGCCGATGTGCGGCTGCACCGACCACACGCATGCCGAAGCGCGTCAGGCCATCCGCGATCACGAACTGCTGACAATTCCGGCAGTGATGAAATTCCTCGAATGGCGCACGCCCAACGGCTGTGCCAGCTGCCGCCCGGCCATCAACTATTACCTGCTCTCGACCTGGCCGCACCGCACCAAGGATGATCCGCAGTCGCGTTACATCAACGAACGCGCCCACGCCAACATCCAGAAGGACAGCACCTATTCGGTAATCCCGCGGATGTGGGGCGGCGTCACTACCGCCGATGAACTGCGGCGCATCGCCAACGTCGTCGACAAATACAAGATTCCGACGGTCAAAGTCACCGGCGGCCAGCGCATCGACCTCCTCGGCGTGAAAAAGGAAGACCTGCCCGCGGTCTGGCGCGACCTCGACATGCCCTCGGGCCATGCCTATGCCAAAGCGCTGCGCACCGTGAAGACCTGCGTCGGCGCCGAGTGGTGCCGCTTCGGCGTGCAGGACTCGACCAAAATGGGGCAGGACCTGGAGCGCGGCCTGTGGCGCATGTCTGCCCCGCACAAGGTCAAACTCGCCGTCTCCGGCTGCCCGCGCAACTGCGCCGAATCCGGTATCAAGGACGTCGGTGTGATCGGCGTCGATTCGGGCTGGGAAATTTATGTCGCGGGCAACGGCGGCATCAAGACCGAAGTCGCGCAGTTTCTGGTGAAAGTCAAAACCGCTGAGGAGGTAATGGAATATTCCAGCGCCTTCCTGCAGCTCTACCGCGAAGAAGGCTGGTATCTGGAACGCACGGTGCACTACATCAACCGCGTCGGTCTGGATTACGTCAAGCAGCGCATCCTCGAAGACGCCGAAAACCGCAAGGCGCTGTATGAGCGCCTGCAGTATGCGCTGAAGGATGAACCCGATCCCTGGGCGGAACGGGTCGCCGGCGCTGACCTCGCGCAATTCATTCCGATCAAACCGGTCACGATGACCGCAGGAGAACCGGCATGAGCGGCTGGCTGAAAATCTGCGCACTGGACGACATCCCGCAACTCGGCTCCCGCGTGGTGCAGCGCGAAGGTCAGACCGACATCGCGATCTTTCGCACCTCGGAAGACACCGTGTTCGCGCTCGAGGACCGTTGCCCGCACAAGGGCGGCGCGCTGTCGCAGGGGATCGTCTGCGGCAACAAGGTCGCCTGCCCGCTGCACAACTGGAATATCGCCCTGGAGACCGGCTGCGCCATCGCCCCCGACGAAGGCAGCACCAAAACCTATCCGGTAAAAATAGAGGACGGCTTCGTGCTGCTGGCGCTACCCGTGCCCGCTCATGCCTGAGATCGCCTCCACCTGCTGTTATTGCGGAGTCGGTTGTGGCGTTCTGATTTCACGCCGCGACGGCCGCATTACCGGCGTTCGCGGCGATCCGCATCACCCTGCGAACTTCGGCAAGCTTTGCAGCAAGGGCCAGGCCCTGCATGAAACGGTCTATGGTCATGGCCGCGCGTTATATCCTGAATATCGCAAATCGCGCGAAACCCCGCGCGTCCGCGCCAGCTGGGATGAAACACTGGCCCATGTGGCGGACCGTTTTGCCGATACCATCCGCCGTTACGGCCCCGACTCGGTCGCCTTCTACATCTCGGGCCAGCTGCTGACCGAAGACTATTACGCCTTCAACAAGCTCGCCCGCGCTCTGGTCGGCACCAACAATATCGATTCCAACTCGCGACTGTGCATGTCTTCGGCCGTCGCCGGTTACAAAACCACACTGGGCGCCGATGCGCCGCCCGGCTGTTATGAGGACATCGACCTCGCCGACTGCATCCTGATCGCCGGCTCCAATACCGCCTGGGCCCATCCCATCCTGTTTCGCCGGATCGAAGACGCCAAAGCCAAAAACCCGGACCTGAAAATCATTGTCATTGATCCGCGCCGCACCGCGACCGCGGAACTCGCCGATCTGCATCTGGCGATTCAGCCGGGCACCGATGTCGCGTTATTCCTCGGCATGCTCAATACCCTGCTCTGGGAAAACCTCACCAACCCGGCTTATATCGAAGCGCATACCGAAGGTTTTGATGCGCTGAAAGCAACCACCCGCGATTACGCCCCCGAACTCGCTGCGCAGTTGTGCGGCATCAGCAAGGAGGACTTGATCACGGCAGCTCGCTGGTTCGGGCAAGCCAAAGCGGCGATGTCGCTTTACTGCATGGGACTCAACCAGTCCTCCTGCGGCACCGACAAAAATGCCGCGCTGATTAATCTGCACCTCGCCACCGGTCACATCGGCCGTCCCGGCGCCGGACCGTTTTCGCTGACGGGGCAACCCAATGCGATGGGCGGCCGTGAAACCGGATCGATGGCCAATCTGCTGATCGGCCACCGCAACCTGCATGACGCCGATGACCGCGCCGAAGTCGCAAAGCTGTGGGGCGTGCCAT
>JBIIZE010000433.1:0-4255 GCA_044346435.1 Burkholderiales bacterium | reverse complement strand
CCCATTGCGCGTGTGGACTACAAGCGAAAAGCCTATGTCAACAATTCCGGATACAGATTCCGGGTGACTTTCGACAGCGAGTTGCGAGCGGTGCAGTCGACTGGACTCAGTGATTCAGGCGTGCGTTCCCGAACTGTGCATACAGGTATGACCGTCATCGAAATCAAGTTTGAAAGCCAGATCCCGCTATGGTTCATTCGATTGGTGCAGGCGAATAATCTCAGGCGTCACTCGATTTCCAAGTATTGCGCATGCGCTGAAGCGCTGAATTTGGTGATTTGCGAAGATTAACGGTTGCATGACATTCGCAATGCGGCCGCCGAAGATTATTATGCTGTCGCAAGCGAAACGGGGATTTACCCGTGCCTGTACTTTGTTATCACTTATCGTGTCTGGAGCCTGATCGTTCGCCGTGCTTTTCCTGTCTAAGACTATGTGATGTGATCATTTTACTTCTGGTATTTGATCCTGATCCCATTGATGCTTTCTACAATCACTTCTTTCCTCAGTTATTTGCTGAGTCCCTGTGATTTAGGGGATTTCTGGCGGCGGACGGCGTGATGCTGCTGCGGTTAAGCGCATCAGTTTGAGTCGGGGGGCTACAAAAAACAGCCATAGTTCAGGCCGGTTGAAATCACGATTTCTGGTTTCTTGTCTGGCAGGTCTGGATATTTTGGGCGACAAAATTCGGAAGAACGCCCGTAATTTTGCTGCCCGGGCGCTTTCAATAAAACGGCCATCCCTGGCCCAATGTGTGTGCAGGTAGAAATTTGATTTTCGTGTGATTCGGAGGTGTATACCAGGTACGATTTGGTAAAATAAGGCCCGTTTCCAGATCTCCTGCCCTCTTATTAACAGGAACCAACATGGGTGCCATACCGACCTTCGAAGTGCCGGATTCGTCGCGCGCGAGCACGTTGCCGCCGGATCTCGAAATCAGCCTCTATCGCAACATGCTGCGCGTACGCAATGCCGAGGTAACCCTTGCCGAGCTTTACAAGGAAAAGGAAATGCGCACCCCCACGCATTTCGGCGTCGGGCAGGAAGGCATTGCGGTAGGCGTTTGTGACGCCTTGCGCAAAGACGATGTGGTTTATACCCATCACCGTTGCCACACGCACTACCTCGCCAAAGGCGGCAGCCTGCTCGGCCTGGTGGCGGAACTCTACGGCCGTGAAGCCGGCTGTTCGCGCGGGCGCGGCGGTTCGGTGCACCTGACCGACCGCAGCGTCGGCATGCTGGGTAGCAGCCCGATCCTCGGTGAAGGTATTGCGCTTGCCGCAGGCAGCGCGCTGGCATTCCAGATGGACGGTCTTGACCGGACGGCGACCAGCTTTTTTGGCGAAGGCACCTTCGACGAAGGCATTGTTTACGAGTGTTTCAACTACGCCTCGGTGAACAAACTGCCGGTTCTGTTCGTGTGCGAGAACAATTTTTATGCGACCGAAAGCCCGATCGAAGTGCGTCAGCCTTCGGGCACGCAACTCATTGAACGCGCGCGGGCGTTCAAGATCGAGGCGCAGAAAGTCGATGGCAACGACGTGATTGCTGTCTACGAAGCGACCCGCAACGCCGTCGAGCGGATGCGCAAGGGCGGCGGGCCGTTCTTCCTGGAGTGCGAAACCTACCGCTGGCTGGAGCATGTCGGGCCCATGTATGACCACGAGCTCAAGCGCTCTTATCGTACACAACAGGAAGTCGAAGCCTGGATCAAGCGCTGCCCGGTGGCACGCGCGGGGCGGCGCCTGCTGGATCGCGGCATCGCCACCCAGGCCCAGCTTGACGGCTGGCACGCCGAGGTGAAGGCCGAGATGGACCGCGTGGTCGCCGAGGCCAAGGCCTCGCCGTGGCCCGACGCATCCACCCTGTTCGAAAACGTCTACTAACCGCCCAGCCCCGGACAACGATCACACCATGCGCAAGATCAAATACTCACAAGCCCTCTCCGAGGCTACCGTCCAGTCGATGGAGCGGGATCCGAACATCTTCATGACCGGCATCGCAGTCGATTACCCTTCCGGCATTTTCGGCTCGACGACGGAAGCCACCAAACGTTTTCCGAAGCGCGTGTTTGACGCGCCGGCCATGGAAAACGCGCTGACCGGCATTGCCATCGGTGCCGCCGCCGTCGGCAAACGCCCGATCATCGTCCACCCGCGCAATGACTTCATGTTCCTGGCCTTCGACATGATGATCAACCTCGCGGCCAAGTGGAAATACATGTACGGCGGCAACGCCGGCAGCGTGCCCATCGTCGTGCGCGCGGTCATCGGCAAGGGCTGGGGGCAGGGCGCCAGCCACTCGCAGAGCCTGCAGTCGGTGCTGGCGCATTTCCCGGGACTGAATGTCGTGATGCCAGCTTTCCCGGCTGACGCCAAGGGCCTGCTGATGAGCGCCCTGACCCATTCGAGCCCGGTGATCATGCTCGAGCATCGCACCCTCTATGACACCGAAGGCGATGTGCCCGAGGAACCGCACTTCACGCCCATCGGCAAGGCGGCCGTAGTGCGCGAAGGCAAGGACGTCACCATCGTTGCAACTTCGTTCATGTCTTATGAAGCGCTGCACGCAGCGGAACAACTGGCCAAAGAAGGCATCAGCGCCGAAGTTGTCGATGTGCGCAGCATCCGTCCGCTGGATGAAGAGACCATCCTGCAGTCGATCCGCAAAACCGGCCGGCTGATTGTTGCCGACACCAGCTGGGAACTGTGCGGATTCAGCAGCGAAGTCGCTGCGCTGGCGGCGGAGAAGGCTTTCAATCATCTCAAGGCGCCGGTTCGCCGGATCAATGTGGCCAACTGCCCGGCCCCGGTTTCGCAGCCGCTCGAAAAAGCGTTTTATCCGACAGCCACCACCATCGCCAGGGCCGCGCTGGCCATGCTTGGCAAACACTCCAGCGCCTTCGGCGATATCGACCGCGAAGATAATTTCAAGGGGCCATATTGATCTGAGCGATGCGGTGCTGTAGATCGTCCGAAATTTAGGTCGTTGATTTAATTCGTTATTTTATAACCGTATTCACCATATTTCTTGCTGAATACTATGTAACCTATGTACTCGGGATGCGCCGCCTGGCGATGCTGAGAGGTGAAAAGGGCATTTCAGCATTCCCTGTTTTCAGCGACCGAAACCGCTCTCGTGAGATTGCTATACCTGATTGAACGTTTTGATGACTGGTGATTTACGACTTGAATTTCTGAAATCATGCGTTACCCATTTCACCGATTACATTGGCGCTAACGCAGTCTTAACGGGATGGCAGAGGTGCAAGGTTGCGTTAACAGTCTTGATCGATTTATCACAGGTAATTGCAGACGGTTGAAATTGAAAAAAACCGCTAGTTCTCTGTAGAGCATCTGAAAATGATTCGGTCTTGAGTTGCATGAAGATCAGGAGACTGAACGAGTCTTCCCTGATTTTGCCTGGAACAAGTCCGCACCATAAGTTCGGAAAGAGCTTCTGGGTATAAGTACTTAGCCCTAGATGGGGTGCAAAAATCTCCGAGCCCCCTTTGCAAATCCCGCCATATATTGAAGTAATTCTGTAAGTGTTGTTTCCGCTTAACAGGGCGACCTTACCCTCGGCATGCAGAATCGACTTCTCCAATTCAGCATTGGCAACTTGATAGTCCGAGTTAAGCTTGTAAAAATCCTTGATTCCATGGACTACTTGCAGACTTAACGCGCACCCTCCGAAAATGATTAGAACAATGAGGGCTGGTGCACACAACCGCCAGCGATTCTGGAAAACCCCTGGGGCACTTTTTATGGAAAGCCAGGACAGGGCTGTCAGAGCCATCAGTGCGAGTAACTGACTTTCTATGAATGTGCCCCAATAAGGGCGTTGCATAGCCGCCATGAGGCCGGCAATGGAAGACAAGCCAAATCCAATCGCAGCCATCCGGTATCCCTGCTGTGTCAAGCAAAAAGCCGCAGTGGCAATAGCTAACACGGGAAGCAGAGCAAGCGACTGGAGCGGGTTTGGTAGCGCAGAAGAAAGAAGGCTAAACAGATCCAATCCAGATTGCTTTGCGAGCGTACTCCTTTGAGTGCCAAGAAAATAACCTAAGTCCCTCAAGAATTTGGCTACCGCTGAAATATCACCGTAGTAAAGAAAAAGAAAACCTACCCATACTAAAGTTGCTCCTATGATGGTCGATCCAAGGAAGCGGATCATTAAAGCTGGGCTCTGACATCGATATAAATACAGGACTACATGTGGTAGCCAGAATAGTGCATAGGTGATCTTTACACTC
>JBIIZE010000278.1:0-3681 GCA_044346435.1 Burkholderiales bacterium | reverse complement strand
CGATGCCGGCAATGTCGGTGAGGTTTCGCGGTTTTCCGCGGACATCATTGAAAAACGCTTCACCGCGACAGCCAAATTCAAGCTGTGGCCCAAGGCGGAACTGCACACCCAGTTTCCCGGTGAAGGCCCGAACAAGGGACAGCGCGGCGATCCGGTGTTCGACCAGTTTTATGCTTCCCAGGTGCAGCTGTTGCGCCCCAACAGCGTCAGCGAAAGGCTGATGCGTGACGCCGGCGCCGCCCTGCTCGACAAGATCGGCCCTGCAATCATCATGACCCATTCACAGTCGGGCCCCTTCGGCTGGGTCATCGCCGATGCCCGACCGAAACTGGTCAAAGGCATCGTCGCCGCGGAACCCTCCGGACCGCCCTTCCGCGAAGCCGTGTTCGGCACCGCGGCTGCGCGCCACTGGGGCGTCACCGAAACGCCGATGGCCTACACGCCGTCAGTCACCGAACCGGCGCAACTGATCAAGGTGGAGGAAGCGGCAGCCGATGGTCAGAATCTGGTGAAGTGCATGCTGCAGGCCGAACCCGCGCGCAAGCTGACCAATCTGCAGAACCTGCCGGTGCTGGTGTTCGCCGCGGAAGCCTCCTATCACGCCATCTACGACCACTGCACGGCAAAGTATCTGAAGCAGGCCGGCGTCAAAGCGGATTTCGTCCGTCTTGAAGATGTCGGCATCAAAGGCAATGGCCACATGGTCATGATTGAAAAGAACAACCTCGACATCGCTGCGATGATCGGCGGGTGGCTCAACAAGAACGTGCGCTGAATGGACAAACACCAATGACGACCGACCAGCAGACCCGCGCCACCGTTTGGCCGGACCAGATCTACGAAGTGCTCAAGGATGCAGGCGTTACCCAGGTCGCCTATGTGCCCGATGCCGGGCACGCCAAGCTGATCAACCGCTGCCATGCCGACAAGGCGATGCACGCGGTATCGCTGACCACCGAGGAGGAAGGTGTCGCGATGCTCGCCGGCGCGTGGATGGGCGGCGCCAAAGGCGTGCTGCTGATGCAGTCCAGCGGCGTCGGTAACTGCATCAACATGCTGTCACTGTATGAGGAGTGCCGTCTGCCGCTGCTGATGATCGTCACCATGCGCGGTGTCTGGGGCGAATTCAACCCATGGCAGGTGGCGATGGGCGGCAGCACTGCCGCCGCGCTGGAGAATGCCGGCGTCATCGTGCATTCGGTGGATCGCGCTGAAGACGTCAAAGAGACCGTCCATGCCTGCGCTGCCCTCGCCTTCAATACCCAACGCCCGGTCGCGGTGCTGATTCAGCAGCGCGTGATCGGATTCAAGAATTGGAGCAAGTGAATATGGCCACGAAAAAACCGTCAGGACTCGACCGCCGCAAAGTCGTCGCCGCCCTGCTCGCCGACCGCGGCGATGCACTGGTCGTCACCGGCCTCGGATCACCGACCTATGACACTTTTGCCGCCGGCGATCACGATCTCAACTTCTATCTCTGGGGCGGCATGGGTGGCGCGGCAATGGCCGGACTCGGACTCGCTCTGGCACAACCCAGGCGCCGCGTGCTGGTGATTACCGGCGACGGCGAAATGCTGATGGGCCTCGGCGCGCTGGCGACAATTGCCTGCGAAGCACCGAAGAATCTCGCGATCGCCGTCATCGACAACGGCCACTACGGCGAGACCGGCATGCAACGCGCGCACACCGCGCGCGGCGTTGACCTCGCCGGCATCGCCAAAGCCTCGGGTTTCAAATCGGCGACGACCCTGCAATCGATGGCTTCGCTGCAGAGCTGGCTGCCGGACTGGAACAAAAAAACCGGCCCGGTTTTCGCCGACATCAAGGTCTCCGCCGAACCCGCACCGATGCGCCTGCCATTGCGCGACGGCACAGCGATCAAATACCGCTTCCGCACCGCGCTGCTCGGCGCAGATGCACAAAAATAATTAATAAAAACAATTACTTATGAATGACAATGTGTTGCAGCGCTACCGCATGTTCATCGGTGGCGAGTGGGTCGAAGCCGCCGGCGGCGAACATTTCCCCAGTGACAATCCCTATACCGGCAAACCCTGGGCTTCGATTCCGCGCGGCGGCGCTGCCGATGCGGCGCGCGCCGTCGAAGCGGCGCACAAAGCACTGACCAGCGGTGAATGGCCCAATTGCAATGCGACGAAGCGCGGCGCGCTGCTGCGCAAACTCGGCGACCTGATCACCGAACATTCCAAAGCGCTCGCTGAAACCGAAGTCCGCGACAACGGCAAGCTCTACGCCGAAATGAGCGCGCAGACGGCGTACATGGCACAGTGGTACTACTACTTCGGCGGCCTCGCTGACAAGATCGAAGGTTCGGTGATTCCGATCGACAAGCCCGACACCTTCAACTACACGCGTTACGAACCGATGGGCGTGATCGCGATGATCATTCCATGGAATTCTCCGCTGCTGCTGCTGGCGTGGAAACTGGCGCCCGCCCTCGCCGCCGGCAATACGGTGGTGGTCAAGCCGTCGGAATACACCTCGGCCTCGGCACTGGAATTCATGAAGCTCATTGAACAGGCCGGCTTCCCGCCGGGCGTGGTCAATGTGGTGACCGGTTTCGGCGCCGAAGTCGGCACGCCGTTGGTGGAACACCCGAAAGTCGCCAAGGTGGCCTTCACCGGTTCCGATGCCACCGGCCAGCGCATCTACGAAGCCGCCGCCAAGGGTCTCAAACGTGTCAGCATGGAACTCGGCGGCAAGTCGCCGAACATCGTGTTCGACGACGCGCACATCTACAACGCCGTCAAAGGCGTGATCTCCGGTATTTTCGCCGCCACCGGTCAGACCTGCATCGCCGGTTCACGCCTGCTGGTGCAGCAATCGATTCACGATCAGTTTGTCGACAAGCTGGTGGCGCTGGCAAAGACCGCAACAATGGGCGACCCGATGAGCCTGGATACCCAGGTCGGCCCGGTCACCAATCCGCCGCAGTTCAAGAAAATCCTCGATTACATCGATATCGCCAAGGGCGAAGGTGCCACAGCGGTGCTCGGCGGCGCCAAGGCCACACGCCCGGAATGCGGCAACGGCTGGTTTGTCGAGCCGACAATCTTTACCGGCGTCAACAATTCAATGCGCATCGCGCAAGAAGAAGTCTTCGGCCCGGTGCTGTCGGTGATCCCGTTCAAGGATGAGGAAGAAGCCATCGCCATCGGCAATGACGTGGTCTACGGACTCGCCGCCGGCGTGTGGACACAGAACATGCGCCGCGCCTTCCTGATGAGCGAAAAACTGCAGGCCGGCACGGTCTGGGTGAATACCTACCGCGCGGTGTCCTTCATGTCACCCTTCGGCGGTTACAAACGCTCGGGCATCGGCCGTGAAAGCGGCCAGGACATGATCTACGAATACCTGCAGACCAAGAGCGTGTGGATTTCCACCGCAACTGAAGTGCCGAACCCTTTCGTGCTGCGCTGATGCGTCCTTGAGGACTCTGGTCAAAGCCCTGTTCGCTGCCGGATTCGGCCTGCTGGTTGCCGCGTTATGGCTGCGCCACGAACTGCCGCCGCCGGACCGGCTGCTGGAAAGCCTGCAGCAGGAGCCGGAACAGGTGCAGCTGCGCGAAGCGCCGTTCGAGACCATAGTCGGCGGCGTGACCTACACCATCAAGCCGCTCTACAGCTACGAACTGCATGGCCTGATGGTCAGCATGCATGA
>JBIIZE010000136.1:0-5804 GCA_044346435.1 Burkholderiales bacterium | reverse complement strand
AGTTTCGGTTCATTCCATGCCGCAGCCATCGGGGTTGTGCACAAGTTGTTCCGCGGCCGGCATCAGGCGCGGGGGCAGGCGATTTACGGCAGTCTGGCCTATGGGCTGGGCGGGACAGTCGGCGGCCTCGCCAGCGGTTATGCCTGGGGCGGGCTGGGTCCGGCCCTGACTTTTACGCTGGCGGCGGGCTGTGGACTGCTGGCGGCGGGGGTGTTGTGGCGCTGGCTGGGCCCGGATTGATCCGGACCCTGTCACGGTGTGAACCCGTGCATATGTCGACTGCCGACCCTGTGAGATAATCTGCCGTTTCAGTGGCTTGAACACACTTAACCGGTAATTCTCATGGCAGGCAAGACCTTATACGACAAGCTTTGGGAGAGTCATCTTGTTCGCGAAGAAGCGGACGGGACGGCGCTGATCTACATCGACCGCCATCTGGTGCATGAAGTCACCAGCCCGCAGGCCTACGAGGGCCTGAAACTGGCCGGCCGTCCGGTGTGGCGCGTGGATTCGGTGGTGGCCACGGCCGACCACAACACGCCGACCCGCAACTGGGAACGTGGCCTCGACGGCATCACTGATCCGGTGTCACGCATCCAGGTCGAGACGCTGGACAAGAACATCAAGGAATTCAAGGCCAAGGTCTATTTCCCCTTCCTCGACAAGAAGCAGGGCATTGTCCATGTGATCGGGCCGGAGAACGGAGCGACGCTGCCGGGCATGACCGTGGTCTGCGGTGATTCGCACACCAGCACGCACGGCGCCTGCGCCGCGCTGGCCTTCGGCATCGGCACCAGTGAAGTCGAGCATGTGCTGGCGACGCAGTGCATGGTGATGAAAAAATCCAAGGCGATGCAGATTGTCGTTGAGGGCAAACTCGGACCCGGCGTCACCGGCAAGGATGTGGCGCTGGCGATCATCGGTCACATCGGCACGGCCGGCGGCACCGGACACGCGGTGGAATTCGCCGGCAGCGCGATTCGCGGGCTGTCGATGGAAGGCCGCATGACCCTGTGCAATATGGCGATCGAAGCGGGCGCACGCGCCGGCATGGTCGCGGTGGACGACAAGACCGTCGATTACTTCAAGGGCCGTTTGTTCGCGCCGACCGGCGCGATGTGGGACAGGGCGGCAGCGTACTGGCGCACGCTGGTCAGTGACCCGGACGCCAAGTTCGACAAAGTGATCACGATGAAGGCCGAAGACATCGTGCCGCAGGTGACCTGGGGTACATCGCCGGAGATGGTGACCACCGTGGACGGCAAGGTGCCGGACCCGGAGAAGGAAACCAATCCGGTGAAGCGCGAGGGGTATGCGCGGGCGTTGGTCTATATGGACCTGAAGCCGAATACGCCGATCCGCGACATCAAACTCGACAAGGTGTTTATCGGTTCCTGCACCAACTCGCGGATTGAAGATCTGCGTGCCGCAGCGGCTGTGGCCAAAGGCCGCAAGGTGGCCGCCAACATCATGCTGGCGATGGTGGTGCCGGGTTCCGGCCAGGTGAAGGCGCAGGCAGAGCAGGAAGGGCTGGACAAGATTTTTATTGAAGCCGGTTTTGAATGGCGTGAACCGGGCTGCTCGATGTGCCTGGGCATGAATGAAGATCAGCTGAGCCCCGGCGAGCGCTGTGCGTCGACCTCGAACCGCAATTTCGAAGGCCGCCAGGGCGCCGGTGGCAGGACGCATCTGGTCAGCCCGGCGATGGCTGCGGCTGCGGCGGTGACCGGTCATTTTGTTGATGTGCGTGAATTAACCTGAACTTGATCTGAAAACTGCAAAGGAGATCCACATGAAACGCGTAATCACGTTGATGGTGGCAGTGCTGGTGCTGGCCGGTTGCAATACCGTGGCGGGTGTCGGCAAGGATGTGGAAAAGGCCGGCGAGGCCATCCAGAAATCCACGAAGTAACATGGATAAATTTGTCCGCCAGGAGGGATTGGTCGCGCCGCTGGATCGCGCCAACGTCGATACTGACGCGATCATCCCCAAGCAGTTCCTCAAATCGATCAAGCGCACGGGCTTCGGTCCCAACCTGTTCGATGAGTGGCGCTATCTCGATAAAGGCGAGCCGGACCGCGACAACACCGGGCGTCCGCTGAATCCGGATTTTGTGCTGAACCGCCAGCGTTTCATCGGCGCGACGGTGATGCTCGCGCGTGAGAACTTCGGCTGCGGCTCGTCGCGCGAACACGCGCCCTGGGCACTGCTGCAGTTCGGCATCCAGACCATCATCGCGCCGAGCTTCGCGGACATTTTTTACAACAACAGCCTGAAAAACGGCCTGCTGTTGATCAAGCTCGATCCGAAAATCATCGACAAACTGTTCAGTGAAACGGAAGCCAATCCGGGTTACCGGCTGGCTGTGGATCTGGAGCAGCAGACAGTGACTACGCCGTCGGGTGAAAGTTATTCCTTCGATATTGATCCGCACCGCAAGCATTGCATGCTCAACGGTCTGGACGACATCGGGCTGACGCTGGGACACGCCGACGAAATCCGCGCCTTCGAAGCGAAACACAAGGTCTCGCAGCCCTGGCTGTTTGCCTGATCGTCAGCGCGTCGCACACTTTTTCGTTTTACGGAATCCACCATGAAAATCGCAGTTCTCGCCGGTGACGGCATCGGACCCGAGATCGTCGGGCAGGCGCTGAAGGTATTGCGCCGCCTCGCCGAAGACGGCCTCAAGCTCGAATTCGAAGAAGCGCCGTTCGGCGGCGCCGGTTTTGATGTGCACGGCGATCCGCTGCCGGCATCGACGCTGAAGCTGGCGAAAGAAGCCGATGCCGTGTTGTGCGGCGCGGTCGGCGGTCCGAAATACGATGCGTTGCCACGCGCACAACGTCCGGAGCAGGGCATCCTGCGCATTCGCAAGGAATTGGGGCTGTTTGCGAATCTGCGTCCGGCGGTGTTGCATCCGGAACTGGTGCAGGCCTCGACACTGAAGCCGGAAGTGGTATCGGGTCTTGATCTGATGATCATCCGTGAACTGACGGGCGATATTTATTTCGGTGAGCCGCGCGGCCGCCGCGACAATGCACGCGGTGAAAAGGAAGGCTACGACACGATGCTGTACTCGGAGCCGGAAATCCGCCGCATTGCTGAAGTCGGTTTCCAGACCGCGATGAAGCGTGGCAAGAAGTTGTGTTCGGTCGACAAGGAAAACGTGCTGGAGACCAGCCGCTTCTGGCGCGAGATCGTGATTGATGTCGCGAAAAAATATCCCGAGGTGGCGCTGTCTCATATGTACGTGGACAACGCAGCGATGCAGCTGGTACGCAATCCGAAGCAGTTCGACGTGATCGTCACCGGCAACATTTTCGGTGACATCCTGTCCGACGAAGCGTCGATGCTCACTGGTTCGATCGGCATGCTGCCGTCGGCGTCGCTCAATTCCGGCGGTGGCGGGCTGTATGAGCCGATTCATGGTTCGGCGCCGGACATTGCCGGCAAAAACATTGCCAATCCGCTGGCGACCATCCTGTCGACGGCGATGATGCTGCGTTACACCTTCAACAAGGATGAATGGGCCTACCGGATTGAGGTGGCTGTGAAGAACGTCCTTGCCGCCGGCTACCGCACCCCGGATATTGACGAGGCAGGCGCGAAGAAGGTGGGCACGGTCGAGATGGGCAATGCGGTAGTCGCTGCGCTGTGATCCAAGCTATAATGCAATCTATTGTTTTTTAAGGTGTTTTCATGAAGAAGGTTGGTATCATCGGTTGGCGGGGCATGGTGGGTTCAGTACTCGTGGAGCGCATGCGCGCGGAACGTGACTTTGACCTGGTTGCGCCCACATTCTTTTCGACCTCGCAGGCCGGCGGTCGCGGGCCCGATATCGGCCGTGATACCGGTGCCGTGGCGGATGCTAACAGCATCGATGCCCTGTCCAAAATGGACATCCTGATTTCCTGCCAGGGCGGTGATTACACCAACTCAATTTTCCCCAAGCTGCGTGCTGCAGGCTGGGACGGCTACTGGATTGATGCAGCGTCGGCGCTGCGCATGGAATCCGACGCAGTGATCATTCTCGATCCGGTCAATCGCGACGTGATTGATGCGGCGATGGCGAAGGGTGTCAAAAACTATATCGGCGGCAACTGCACGGTCAGCCTGATGCTGATGGCGATGGGTGGCCTGTTCAAGGCCGGACTGATCGAGTGGGTGACGGCGATGACCTATCAGGCGGCTTCTGGCGCCGGTGCAGCCAATATGCGTGAACTGGTGGCGCAGATGGGTGCTGTGCATGCGGTGGCGAAACCGCTGCTCGACAATCCCTCTTCGGCCATTCTTGAACTGGACCGCATTGTTGCGGACACGCTGCGCAAGGGCGCGGTGCCGACGGAAAACTTCGGTCATCCGCTCGCTGGAAGCCTGTTGCCGTGGATCGACAAGGATCTCGGCAACGGCCAGAGCAAGGAAGAGTGGAAAGGCATGGCCGAGACCAACAAGATTCTCGGCCGCGAAGCCAATCCGCTGCCCATCGACGGTGTTTGCGTGCGGATCGGTGCGATGCGCTGCCACAGCCAGGCGCTGACTGTAAAACTGAAGCGTGATGTGCCGCTGGCGGAAATCGAGCAGTTACTGGCCAAAGCCAATGACTGGGTCAAGGTCATTCCGAATCAGCGCGACGTTACGTTGCGCGAACTGACGCCAACGGCGGTCACCGGTACCCTGACGGTTCCGGTCGGTCGTTTGCGCAAGCTGCCGATGGGCGGGGAGTATCTGTCGGCCTTTACTGTGGGCGACCAGCTGCTCTGGGGCGCCGCGGAACCGCTGCGTCGCATGCTGCGGATTGTCCTGGAGTCTGGTGCGGCGCAGCGTGCTGCATCAGCCAAGGTGGCGGCAAGCGCCTGATTTGCTGTTGTTTAGGGCTGTTAAGCCGGGGCTTTCGGCCTTGCTAAAAAGCGGAATTTCCTTTTAGAAATATGTGGTTGGGTGGCAACATTCGACATAGCCTTAGCTTGCATGGCTAACTGATTGATGCTAAATTTCTTGTCCCATAGAAAAACGATACGGGAGCCGTGGTGCGCACATTTACTTTAGGCAAAGCGCTGGTCTTGGCGCTGTTGGTTGCGCCTGTTTTGGCGCAAGCCGCGGGTTTGGGCCGGCTCACCGTCCAGTCAAACATCGGTCAACCGCTGAATGCGGAAATCGATCTGGTATCCGTACGTGGCGATGAAGCCTCCGCACTGGTTGCACGTCTGGCGCCGCCGGAAGCCTACCAGCAGTCCAATCTCCAGTACAACAACAGCCTGACCGGCCTCAAGCTCAGCGTTGAAAAACGCGCTGACGGGCAGTATTTCATCAAGGTGGCCGGCAGCCGTCCGATCAATGAACCGTTTATTGATCTGCTGATTGAACTGTCCGGTGGCGGCAACCGACTGGTTCGCGAATACACCGCTTTGCTGGACCCCCCGGGATACGGCCAGCAAACCGCCGTAGCGCCGGCCCCGGCTCCCGCAGCGGCACCCGTGGTTTCGCGTCCGATCGCTGCCCCGGCTGCTCCGGCGGCAGCGCCTGCCGCGGCACCGATCGCCGCGCCTGTGACCAAGTCGACGCGGGCACCTGTCGCTGCCAGCGGCAAGGCTCAGGAATATGGTCCGGTTGGCAAGGGCGAGACGCTGGGCAAAATTGCCGCCAGTCTCAAGCCTCAAGGGGTTTCACTGGAGCAGATGCTGGTCGGTCTGTATCGCAGCAACCCCGATGCCTTCATCCGCAACAACATGAACTTGGTGAAGTCCGGCAAGATTTTGCGGGTTCCCGACGCGCAGGAACTGTCGGCCATCGCACAGGGTGAAGC
>JBIIZE010000003.1:0-22205 GCA_044346435.1 Burkholderiales bacterium | reverse complement strand
CGAATTCCTCCGGCGAATTCGGCGCGACGTCCGCGCCCAGTGCGACCAGCCGTTTGTTGACCTCGGGCATCCGCAGTACGGCCCCGATGTCGGCATTCAGCCGTGAAATGATTGCGGCGGGTGTGCGCGCCGGCGCGAAAAAGCCGTACCAGGAAGTCACCTCGTAGCCGGGAACACCGGACTCGGCGACCGTCGGCAAATCGGGCAGTTGCGGAGAACGCTTCAAGCCGGTCTGGGCAATGGCCCGCAGGCGACCCGCCTGCACCATCGGCAAGGCCGGCGGCAGTCCCAGGGAAGCCAACTCGATATGCCCTGCCATGACATCGGTCACCACCGGGCCTGCGCCTTTGTAAGGCACGTGCACGATCTTCAGATTGTTGTTGACGTTGAGCAACTCAATCGCCAGATGATTCGGTGAGCCCGTATTGGCACCGAAATTCAGCTTCCCCGGCCGGGCCTTGGCCAGGGCAATCAGGTCTTTCATCGATTTCACCGGCAACGACGGATGCACCACGATGACGCTGGGCCCGGTGATGCCCTGGGTGATGGCCACCAGATCACGGGCCATGTCGTACTGCAAATCCTTGTAGAGGCTCATGCCGATGGCCTGCGGAATGCCGGCCGACAACAGGGTGTAACCATCAGCCGGCGACTTGGCGACGAATTCGGAGCCGATATGCCCGCCACCGCCGGTACGATTCTCCACCAGCACCGCCTTGCCCAGCCTGGCGGCCAGATCATTGCTGACAAAGCGCGCAAGGATGTCGGCAGTGCCGCCGGTCGCCAGCGGCACAACGATTTTCACCGGGCGGTTCGGATAATCCTGGGCCATGGCCGAGCAGGCAAAAAACAATACTCCGCCCAATCGTGCCAGCTTGCTGATGCTGCCGATGATTCGTTTCATAACTCCCCCAATTATTATTAATCGTGTGCGGCGTCAGAAATGCGCTGTCAGAAATCGTAAAGCCGCTGCGGATTGTCCGCGAGAATTTTCTGTTGCACGGCCGGATCGCCGGTCCATAGCGACAGGATATCCAGCAGATCCCCGTCATTCGGCATCACGAAATTCGCCGGCATGTGACCGGGCACCGCGGGATGCGGCCAGTCGCTGCCCCACACCAGCCGGTCAGGTGCCGCAGCAATCAAGGCCTGTGCAAACGGCGTCACGTCATGCCAGGGATAAGGCAGCTCCGACAGCCGGTACGGCGCCGACAGCTTGGCCCAGAAACGGCCTTCCTTCATCAACCCGAGCATCGCCTGGAACCCGGGATCATTAACACCTGCCGCCGCTGGCACATGCCCCATATGATCGAACACCACATCAACGGGCAGCTTGCGCAGGCGGGGTACCAGTTCGGACAGGTTGCGCGCATCGGCATGCAACTGCACATGCCATTTCAATCCGGCAATACGCGCCGCAGTGGCCTCCAGATCCTCCAGCATCAAACCGCTTTTCGCAAAAAGGTTGACGCGCACACCGCGGAATCCCGCTTTATGCAGTCGCTCCAGTTCCTTGTCGGACACGTCCGTAGGCACCACGGCCACACCGCGCCACCGCCCCTGCATCTCGTTCAGGGTATCGAGCTGCCGTTCGTTATCCATGCCATACACGCTGGGCGTCACCAGTACGGCGCGCTCAATGCCCAGCAGCGCCAGCAGTGCCTTGTATTGCGCGACCGATACGTCGGGGGGTGTAAACAGGCGTTTCGGCGAAAACGGATACTTCGCCACCGGTCCGAAAATATGGGCATGACAATCGATGGATCCCGGCGGCGCCTTCAGCTTGGGCTTGCGCGGGTTCAGGTCAGGTCCGTCACAAACAGGAATGCCGTCACGGTCCAGTTGTTGTTGGTTATTGCTCATCGGCGTCTCTCTCGCTTGGCGTGTTGGAGGTATCCGACCATTGTAAAGAACGGCGCGGCGCCGCCTAACGAATAGTCCACCATTCGCCGTGCCGCAGCTTGATGTTGCGAAGGCCTTTAAAACAGCAAGCCGCTTTGTAAACCCCGGCAACCCGTGTAACCTTTCCGCCTGCCGAAACGCACCCAGGCCATGGCTGTACGCAAGAAAATCACCTATACCGTATCGTCCGCGAACAAGCGTCCTGCCCGGTCAAAAAACGGCGGCGGTGCACCTGTCGTCGACGTGAATGCGCTCATCCGGAACGCGGAAACTTTTTACCGGAAAAACCGCCTTGAGGATGCCGCCACGGCTTATGGCGATGCCATTGCGTTGGCGCCGGATAATCCCGTCACCCTGGCCAACCGCGCGCTGGTTCTGATACAACTGAACCGGTTCAATGACGCCCTCGACAACCTCGATCAGGCGATTGCCCGAGTACCGCAAAACGCTGAATTTCATCACCGGCGCGCCATCGCACTGAGAGCCCTCAATCGCCTGGATGAAGCGATTGCCGCCTACGACCGCGTCATCACGCTCGACCCCGGCCATGTGTATGCACGCAACCGTCGCGGCACCTGCCTGATGCTGGTTGGCCGCTTTACCGAAGGCTGGCGTGACTACGAAAACCGCTGGGACGAGTGGCGCGAAAAACGCAGCGCCGAAAAAAAAGCCGGCAAAAAACTTCTGGATCCCGATAATTTCGGCAAGCCGAAGTGGGACGGTCGCCCCGCGAAAGCAACGTTGCTGATCTGGGCCGAACAGGGGCTCGGCGAACAGATCCTGTTCGCCTCGATGCTGGATGAGGCCGCTGCGCGCGTGCAGCAGGTGATTGTTGCGGTTGAACCCCGGCTGCAAACGCTGTTTGCCCGCTCGTTTCCACAAATCAAAGTCACCACATTCGCGGATGCCGTCAAACGCGGCGGCTACGACCTGCAGATCCCCATCGGCGGTCTCGGCGCAATCTTCCGCAACAGCAGCGAGGATTTCCTGGACAACCGCAAGGCCTACCTGAAAGCCGATGCAAACCGGGCGCAGCAATTGCGCAAAACCGCCGGCGCCGGGAAATCGGGGCTTTGCGGACTGTCCTGGCAAAGCAACAACGCGGAAACCGGAAACCTGAAAAGCCTGCAGCTCGACACCCTGCTGCCCTTGCTCAAGCGCCCGAAAATCCGCTTCATCGACCTTCAGTACGGCGACACTGCCGCAGAACGCGCGACACTGAAAAAAACCGCCGGCATCGACATCACACGCCTCGACGACATCGACAATATGCAGGACATCGACGGCCTCGCCGCACTGATCGAAGCCTGCGATCTCGTCATCACCATCAGCAACACCACGGCGCACCTCGCCGGCGCGCTGGGCAAACCGGTCTTCCTGCTGCTGCCCTATTCCCAGGGCAGGCTGTGGTACTGGCAGACTCAGCGTTCGAATACGTTGTGGTATCCGGGGATGCGGGTCTTCCGGCAACAGACGCCCGGCGATTGGGCCGGCGTCGTTGCCGGCGTCATCAGCGCTCTGGATCCGCAAAACAAACCGGCAAACACCCGCTGAACCGCCCATGGCCAAACGCAGAACCATTTCCTACGCCGTTTCGCAAAAGCCCAAAGCGCTGGCCAGCGCCCAGGATTTCAAGGAAGCCATCCGCGACAGCCTTGCCCTGCTGCAGCGGGGCGAAAACGATGCGGCAAGCGAAAAACTCCGTAGCATCATCGCGGCCGTACCCCGACACGCCGAAGCGCTGCAACTGATGGGCAGCATCGCACTGCTCGGCGGCAAACCCGGAGAAGCCGTCGATTGGCTCGAGCGCGCCCTTGCGGTGGACCCGCGACATGCCATCGCCTGCAGCAATCTGGGACTGGCGCTGCGCCGGCTCCAACGCAACGACGAAGCACTGGCCCAATTCGAAAAAGCCGCGGCGCTGAACCCGGGTTACGCCGAAGCGCATTCCAACAGCGGCGTGGTCCTCAACGAGCTGGGCCGTTTCAGCGAAGCCCTTGCCGCCTATGACCGCGCCATCGCGATCAACCCGAACTATGCCCAGGCTCATTGCAATCGCGGCGTCGCGCTGAACAATCTCAACCGGCAGGCCGAAGCGATTGCCGGTTATGACCGCGCCATTGCACTGAAACCCGACTATGCCGCCGCCCACTGGAACCGATGTCTGGTCCATCTGGCAATCGGCAACTTCAAACACGCCTGGGATGAATATGCCTGGCGCTGGAAAAACCGCGAAATCACCCAGAATAACAAGGGCCAGCGGCCGTTCTGGTACGGCACGCGCCAGCGCCGGGGCAAACACGATCTGCCGCATGGCGTGCCCTGCGCCTTCAATGCGCCGTTCTGGGACGGCAGCCCGAACAAGGGGTCACTGCTGGTCTGGCCCGAGCAGGGCGTCGGCGAACAGCTGCTTTACAGCTCGATGCTCAACGAGGCGCGGGCCCGTGTCGGCAAACTGACGCTGATTCTCCAGCAGAAACTGCACCCGCTGTTTCAACGCTCATTTCCCAAATGCCGGATCGTCACTTTTGAAACGGCTATCGCCGAAAACAATTTTGACTGGCAGATCCCGCTGGGGGATCTCGGCCGTTTTTTTCTCGATACCGCCGAAGACCGCCTGTCGCAGCGCAAGGCCTACATCAAAGCCGACCGCAGCCGCACGGCGGCGATACGCCGGGAAATCGCTCCCGGCAAACAGCGCATCGTCGGACTGTCGTGGTACAGCCGCAATGCCGAATACGGTGCGCAAAAAACCGTTTCGCTGGATCAGTTTGCGCCGCTGCTCGGCATGCCGGGCCTGCGTTTTGTCGATCTGCAATACGGCGACACCACCGCAGCGCGGGCCGCCATCCAGCGCAAATCCGGCGTTGAAATCACCCGCGTCGCATCCGTCGACAACTGGGAAGACATCGACGGCTTTGCCGCACTGGTCAATGCCTGCGACCTCATCGTCACCATCAGCAACACCACCGCGCATATTGCAGGCGCTCTGGGCAAACCGGTCATTCTGATGCTGCCGCAATCGCAGGGACGTTTCTGGTATTGGCAGACCGCTCGCGATGATTCGATTTTTTATCCCGATGTGCACATCCTGCGGCAGCACAGCCATGGCAACTGGTCGGCCGTCATTGAACAAGCCTGCACAGCCGCCGCGACGCTGAAGTTAAAATCGGGCAAATCCTGAGCAAAGCCCGAGACCCATGGCCTCAAAACGAACCGTCACGTTCACAATCACCCGCAACCCCAAAGTCACCACCAAAGCCAATACCCAGACGGCCTTGCGCAAAGCCGCGGGCCATCTGCAGCGGGGTGAACTGGAAGCGGCGCGACAGGTCGCGCAGGATGTTGTGCAGAACGAGCCGCAGAATTTTGATGCCCTGCACCTGCTGGGCGTCATCGCCGGCCGCAATCAGCAACAGGCCGAAGCCATTGCCCTGATCGGCAAGGCCCTGGCACTGAAACCGGACGCCCAGGCCTACTGCAACCGCGCTGCTGCACGACTGGTGTTGCAACATCACGCCAAAGCCCTTGCCGACTGCGACCAGGCCATCGCCTTGAAACCCGAACTCGCGGTCGCGCATGGCCTGCGCGGCCACGCGCTCGCCGCACTGAAACGCGATCAGGAAGCCTTCGCCGCCTACGATCGCGCGGTCGCGCTGAATCCTGAGTACGCCGAAGCCTGGCACCATCGCGGCCATGCCTGTCTCAATCTCGGACTGCTGCAAAATGCCATTGCCAGTTATGACCGTGCGCTGTCGATCAATCCCGACAATCCGGGCAGCCTCGGCAACCGCAGCCTGTGTTACCTGCTGACCGGAGACTTTGCGCGCGGCTGGACCCATTTCGGCGCACGGTGGTCTGCAAAACCCAAAGGCTCCACGCTGACACCGGGGCCGGATGCCGTGTTGTTCACGCCGGATAATTTCGGCAAACCGTTGTGGGACGGCAAACCCACGGCAAAGACGCTGTTGATCTGGCCGGAGCAGGGTATCGGCGACCAGATTCTTTTCGCCTCGCTGCTGCCGCAGGTACGCCCGCTTGCCGGCAAAGTCATTCTGGCGCTGGAAGAACGCCTGCATGCCTTGTACGCGCGCTCATTTCCGTGGTGCGAAATCACCACGCTCAAGGCGGCCCGCGAGGCTGCCCAATACGACCTGCAGATTCCCGTGGGCGATCTCGGCCGGCTGTTCCGCCATTCGGTCACCGATTTCCTGCAAAACAGGAATGTTTTCCTGAAGGCTGATGCCGCACGCAGCGCCCGGATGCGCCAGACCATCGCACCCGCCGCAGGGGAGCGCCTCTGCGGCATTTCCTGGCTCAGCGCGCATCCCGAATTCGGCAAGGACAAAAGCATGCGCCTTGCCGAACTGCGCCCGCTGCTCGAAACACCGGGCTGGCGCTTTGTCGATCTGCAATACGGCGACACCGCCGATGAAAGTGCCGCACTGAAAGCCGAAACCGGCATCGACATTGTCCACATCGACGCGCTCGACATGATCAAGGACATTGACGGCCTCGCCGCGCTGATCGACGCCTGTGATGCCGTCGTCACCATCAGCAACTCCAACGCACACATCGCCGGCGCACTGGGCAAACCGGTGCAGCTGATGCTGCCGCTCAATGCCGCACGCTTCTGGTACTGGCAGGCCGACCGCAAGGATTCCCTGTGGTACCCGCACATGCAGATGCTGCGTCAACAGGACGCCGCGGACTGGAGCCCGGTGATTGAACAGGCGCGCGATGCACTCACTGCGGCTGTGCCGGCTACCGCGCCCGCAGCCAGTTCCGAGGCCTTCAATCAGGGCAATGCCTTATTCCAGTCCGGCAAACATGCCGAAGCCCTGCAGGCATACGACCGCGCACTGGCGATCAAGCCTGACCACATCAAGGCCCTGAACAACCGCGGCCAGGTACTCGAAGCACTCGGCAGACACAGCGCCGCACTCCTGGCGTATGAACAGGCGCTGGCCATACAACCGGATTTCGCCGCCTCGCTGACCAACTTGAGCCTCTGCCACCTATTTCTTGGTCATTTCGAAAAAGGCTGGAAAACCTACGACGCCCGCTGGCAAAAATGGGCGGAAGAATTTGTACCCACCCCGAAAAAACCGGCACTGCTTTCACCGTCCAGCTTCGACCAGCCGCTCTGGGACGGCAGCAAAACCGCCGCTCGCGTGCTGGTGTGGCACGAACAGGGAATCGGCGACTGCATTCTGATGGCGTCCATGGTGGCGGACGTCCGAAAACGCGCATCAACCGTCATCCTCGCCGTTGATCCGCGGCTGCTGAATCTGTTCAAACGCTCGTTTCCCGATTGCACCATCAAAACCCTGCAGCAGGCCCGCAGCGAAGGCGGCTTCGATTTCCAGATTCCTTTCGGCAGCCTCGGCCGGCTGTTCCGCAACCGCCTCGCGGATTTCCCGCAAAAGCCAACGGCCTACCTGAAAGCCGACAGCGCCCGCAGCGCAGCCCTGCGCAAGTCACTGGCCCGTCCCGGCCAGTTGCTGTGCGGGATTTCCTGGTCGAGCAGTCGCTCCAGCCTGGCTCCGGAAAAAAGCATGACGCTGAACACGATGCTGCCTTTGTTGCAGATGAAAGGTCTCCGTTTTGTCGACCTGCAGTACGGCGACACCGCTGCCGAGCGCGCCGCGCTGCAAACCGGCGCCGACATCGCGCACATTGACGACATCGACATCCTCCGGGATACCGAAGGCCTCGCCGCCCTGATTGATGCCTGCGACATCATTGTCACCGTCAGCAATACCACCGCGCACATCGCCGGCGCCCTCGGCAAGCGGGTCTGGCTGATGTTGCCGAAGAACCTTGGCAGCTTCTGGTACTGGCAGACCGACCGCAAAGACACCCTGTGGTATACCGATGTCCATGTTCTGCGTCAGCAGAGTTCCGGCGACTGGGGTCCGGTCATTGCACAGATTTGCGACGCGCTGCCGGCAACTCAATCACCGGCGGCCAAGGTCAGCAAGAAAAAAACCGCCGGGGCGCGCAAAACTGCGGCGGCAAAATCCCCGCCCGTGAAAAAAACGACCGCGCGGAAACAAGGGGCTGCAGCCAAAGCATCTCTTGCCAAAAAAGCCCCTGCTGCCCGGAAAAAGAAGATTGCCGCCAAATAACCGCAGGCGCGTTACAGGGGCAAAGGCTGGCTAAGCGGCGGCCGTGCTTAGCGACAACACCCGGGACGAATCAATCGTGTTCATCGCGCCGCGCGGCTTGCGGCCTTCGAGTGCATCGACAATGTTCAGTGCCGCCTCCATCGCGATCTGCTGCCGGACCTCATCGACCGCAGAACCGATATGCGGCGTGAACAGCGTGCGCGCACGATCCGAAAGCAGTTGCGGATGTACGACACGCGGCCGTGATTCCAGTGCCCAGTCTTCCAGCTCGAACACATCGGCAGCGTAGCCTGCCAGATGGCCGGCGGCCAGAAACGCGGCCACCGCAGCTTCATCCACCAGCGAGCCGCGGCCGACATTGATGAGATAGGAACCGCGCTTCATCATCGCCAGCGCCCGCGCGCCGATCATGTGAAAGGTGTCGCGGTTGAGATGCGTCAGCGGCAGCAGAAAATCGCTTTGTGCGACCACGGTTTCGAAATCGGCATGTTCCGCCACAACACCCGGCGGCAGTTTCACGGCCTGGGGATCGGCATACAACACGTTCACGCCGAAAGCCCCCAGACGTACTGCGATGGCGCGACCGACGGCGCCCATGCCGATGAGTCCCGCAGTACGGCCGGTCATGCCCGTGCCGTACAGCTCGGGACGCCAGCCGCGGAATTCACCGCTGCGGACATGAATGTCGCCCTCAAGCACGCGCCGCGTAATTCCCAGCAGCAGTGCGATCGCCAGTTCGGCCGTCGGTATGGTCAGCAGATCCGGCACCAGCGTAAACCACACGCCGCGGCGGGTGCAGGCATTGATATCAAAATTGTCCGGGCCCTTTAATGCGGCGGCGACAATCTTCAGGCGCGGGCATTGCGCCAGGAATGAATCGTTCACCGTATCCGGCATGAACGCCATCATCGCGTCGCTGCGCTGTGCCTCGACCAGCACCTGTTCACGACTCCATGTCGCGCGCGTCTGATTGGCCACCACTTCACAATGCTGCTGCAGAAATTCAATGACAGGCTGGTGAACCCAGTGCGTGATCAGTACGCGTGGCTTTTCGGAGGACATCTAAACACCTTGTAACAATGAATGGATATAACGGTGTCATTAATACATTTCATTGTTACATCGCCATGACAACCGATGCCCCCTGTGCCGTCCTCGCGCTCAAACATGCCAGCGTCGTTTACGGCTCCGGCGTCGTCGGTATGCAACGCTCGAGCGTTTCATTCAACGCCGGTGAATTCGTCGTGTTGCTGGGGCCGTCAGGTGCAGGCAAATCAACGCTGCTGCGTGCATTGAACGGGCTGGTGCCGCTGACGGAAGGCACCTTGCACGCCGAAGACGGGCATGCCATTGAAAACCGCAGCGACCTGCGCACGCACCGCCGCCGCACCGCGATGGTTTTCCAGCAGCATCAACTGATCGGTCGCCTCACTGCACTCGACAACGTGCTGACCGGCCGGCTGGGACACCACGGCAGCCTGCGCAGCCTGTTCCCGCTGCCGCGCCATGACCGGCTGCTCGCACTCGACGCACTCGACCGCGTCGGACTGCTTGACCGCGCGCTGACCCGCGCCGACCAGCTCTCCGGCGGCCAGCAGCAGCGCGTCGGCCTCGCCCGCGCACTCGCCCAGCAGCCGCGCATCATTCTCGCCGACGAACCCGTCGCCAGCCTCGACCCCGCCACTGCACGCCATGCACTCAGCCTGATTCACAGCGTGTGCAAGGCGCAGGGCATCGCCGCCGTGGTCAGCCTGCACCAGGTTGATCTGGCGTTGTCATTCGCCGACCGCATCATCGGCGTGCGCGCCGCACAGACCGTGTTCGACGGCCCGCCGCGCGCGCTCGACGACGCCACCGTCCAGCATATTTACACCGCTGCCCCGCGCACCCAGCCGCGCGCGGACAGCATCGCACTCGCCGCCTGATTTCCAAACCCCTGCAAACCGGAGCACTCATGAACCGCCGTCACTTTATCGCCACCGCAATGCTGGCCGCTGCCGTTTTAACTTCCGCGCACGCCCAGAACCTCGATCCGAAAACCCTGCGCGTCGCGCTGCTGCCCGATGAAAACGCTGCCACCATCATCCAGAATGCCCAGCCGCTGAAAGCACATCTGGAAAAAACCCTGAACCGCAGCGTCGAACTGGTCGTCACCACGGATTATTCGTCGATGATCGAAGCCATGCGATTCGGTCGCATTGAAGTCGCCTACTTCGGCCCGCTGTCCTATGTGCTGGCCAAATCGAAATCCGACATCGAAGCCTTCGCTGTCGGCGTCTCCAACGGCAGCCCGACCTACACCAGCGTGGTCATCACCCAGGCCGATTCGCCGATCCGCAAACTGGCCGACCTCAAAGACAAAACCGTCGCCTACGGTGATACCGCCTCGACCTCCAGCCATCTGGTGCCGCGCGCGATGATCGAAGACGCCGGCCTCGTCGCCAACCGCGATTACAAAACGGTGTATGTCGGCGCGCATGATGCCGTCGCCCGCGCCGTCGAAACCGGCAAAGCCAGTGCCGGCGCGCTGTCGCGCCCGATCTACGAGACGCTGCTCAAATCCGGCCGCATCAACCCGGACAAAGTACGCATCCTCGCCGAGACCAAACCGATCCCGAACTACCCGATGGCGATGCAGAGCAAACTGGCCCCGGCTCTGAAAGAACAGATCCGAGCCGCTTTCGTCGACCTGAAAGATCCGGCGATCCTCAAAACCTTCCGCGCCCAGGGTTTCGCCGCCACCAATGACGGTGCCTATGACGTGCTGCGCACCACCGCCAAAGTACTGAACCTCGATCTCGCGAAACTGCAATGAGCGGGGAAGCACTACAGAGTCCCGCGCTGGCGCAAATTCTCGAGGCCGACCGCGCGCGACACCTCAAGCTGCTGCTGTGGGGAAGCGTCGCCGCGGCCTGCATCCTGGCTTCGTTCTACATCACCGGACTGCTTGACCCGCAACGGCTCGCCGAGGGCGGGCCTTCCCTGGTGACCATCGCCGGAGAAATGTTCCCGCCGGATTTTGCACGCTGGAACCAATGGGTCAAGCCGCTTGCCGATACTCTGGCGATGAGCATCGGCGGCACCGTTTTGGCGATTGCGCTGTCCTTCCCGCTGGCTTTTCTCGCCGCCAAGACCACATCGCCGAACAGCGTGGTCTATCAGACCGCGCGCATGACCCTGAACGGGTTGCGTGCGATTCCTGAACTGATCATGGGCATCATCTTTGTCGCTGCCGTCGGCTTTGGCGCACTGCCCGGTGTGCTCGCGCTGGGCCTGCATTCAGTCGGCATGGTCGGCAAATTTTTTGCGGAAGCCATTGAACACGTCGATCCGCGGCCGATTGAAGCTGCACGTGCTGCAGGCGCCACCGAATTCCAGGTGGTGTGGCGCGCCATCCTGCCCCAGGTGCTGCCGCAGATGGCCGACACCACGATCTACCGCTGGGAATACAACTTCCGCGCTTCCACGGTGATGGGCGCGGTCGGCGCCGGCGGCATCGGCACCGAACTGATGGGCTCGCTGCGCCTGATGGACTACCAGCAGGTTTCGGCAATCCTGCTGTGCATCCTGATCTGCGTCACCGCTGTGGACGCCATCGGCAGCGTCCTGCGCCGCAAACTGGTTTAACGTTTCCCTCCGCAGTAACTTGAGCGGACTGCGGTCCGCTCTTTTTTTATCCCGGTGCTTCAGCCCTGACGCTTGATCAGCAGCGGCACAATCGCATCAACGGCAATGCGTGCCTTTTCCCGCAGCGCCGCATCATCATTGTTGGCCAGCGGATGGGCAATTACCGCAAAGGGATAGTCTTTCAGGCCGTTGACGCCAGCCACCGCTTTGGCCGTGGCGACAAAACGATCGGTCATGATCGCCACCGCCGGAATACCGAGCCTTTCGGCTTCAATCGCGTCGTGCAGACTGCACGACGAGCAGCTCCCTCAATCGCCGGTCGCGGCGAGGATCGCATCCGCGCCGCTCATCTCCATCAGCATCGGCGGCGGCACCGGCCGTGAAGCGTCAGGCTTGCGCCGGCGGATGCATTCACGCACGCGGTATTCCTTCTTGAGGATTTCCTCAATGAAATCAAACAGGCGTTCGGTACCGATCTTCGCGTTGTCGATCATGCCAACCACTGCGCCTTCCAGGGATGCAAGCGGCGGCGCCATGCGCAAGGCTTCGCCGTGCGCGGATTGCCTCGGATCAAGCACTCGGATGGTCATCGGACTGTCCTCCTTTTGAGCAACGCTCAGACGCTGACCGGCATGGTCACCGCCAGCGATTTTTTGCCATACCACGGCGGCAGAATCGCGCCGAATCCGCCTGCGGGTCCGCCCGCCGCAACCACCAGCAGATCATCGGGTGAACGCAGCGCGCAATACACCTTGTCCTCGTCCTTGCGCCCCGCCACCGCGGCCTTGCCGACCGTACGCCACTCGCCGCGTTTCACCCGCGCTTTCTCGAACACATACTCGCGGATGTTCTGTTTGCTCCAGCCCGCGGCAGCAAAAATCTCGCGGTGCTGTTTGGCAATCACCAGGGCGTAATTACCCTCCCAGATCGAGTAGAGCAGCATATTGCTGCGCATCGCCGCCGCATAGGTATCGCAGATTTCGCGCGGATCATGGGTCCACTCGTTCATGATCTGCATCGGTGATTCCACCTGCAGCGCCGTCACCGCCGACACGCCGGCCGGCACGCCGCGCTCCACCGACAGCGGCAGCCACGGCGAATCCTCTTCGTCTTCAGTCACGCAGAAAGTGAACTTGCCCGGATGTCCCAGCGTCGAGCGGTCGAGCTGGCCGGGAATGCCGCCAAGGACATTGAGCAGGATCAGGCGGATGCTGCGACCGATGGTGGCATTGGCGCGCGCGGCATTGGCCAGCGCGTTGTGGGTCATGTTCATGCCGATCGCCTGTCGCACCGGACCATTGACGACAATAAACGGCGCGCTGCCGCCGGTGCTCGCGGTGCTGCCGTGCAAGGCGTATTCCGGCTGGCACATCGCCTTGACGATGGCGACCACCACCGGCAGGTATTCCGGCAGGCAGCCGGCCATCACTGCAGCGATGGCGATTTTTTCTGCGGTGATGCTGCGCCGGCGCACCGGCTCGACACCGATGACCGCTGCGGCATCGAGTTGCGCCGCGGCGAGAAAACGCGCCACGGCTGCTTCCGTCGGTGCGACGATGGGCAGACCGTCGGTCCAGCCGTTGCGCTGATACAGCTCGTTGGCCTCGGCCGCATCGGCGACTTCGTGAATGGCACTCGAGAATGTCGGAACGCTGCTCATGGCGGCATTCTACCGTTGCATCATTGTTCCGGGAAAATCCGGCGCTGACGCGCGTGCAACATCACCACGGCCAGATCCCAGGGCGCAACATTCGGCAACACGAGCAGTTCGTCGAGCGACATCAGCTTCATGTCCGAGCCTTCGCCCAGCGTCATGCCGTCAACATCGCCGGCCTCGATGTTCATCAGGTAATACGCTTTGCGCACCACCCGGTTTTTGACGCGCGGCAATACATAGAAGGCCTCATGAAACCAGATGCAATGGCGTGCCCGGTAATCCAGCTCTTCATGGATCTCGCGCAACGCCGCGTCGCGCCCGTCCTCGCCGGGGTCAACCGCGCCGCCGAACAAGGCCCAGTGATTGCGCAACGGCAAGCCTTCCTTGTCGTCGCGCAACTGGAACAGGTAACGACCGTCACTCGCGTGCAGGACCGCGGCGGCGATGAATTCGACCGGGAAAGGACAGGGCATGTCCAGATAAAGGGGCGGCAGGCGCCCGGATGGATCAGTCATTGGATACTCAGCTTCGAATGGCAAAAACAACGATTCCCGCGGTGATGCACAGAATGCCGGCCAGTTTGCGGGCCGAATAACGTTCCTTGAAAATCAGGATGCCGATCAGGCTCGCGAACAACACGCTGGTTTCCCTCAACGCCGACACGCGGCCGGTCAGCCCCCGGCTCAAGGCCCACAGAAAAACCGAGAACGCAGTCACCCCGAGAAAACCCGAAATCAGTGTGAGCCGCCATTCACGCCCTACCGTCACCCACAGCGTCCTGCCGCGCAGCAACGATATCAGGCCGACGAATGCCAGGCCATCCAGAAACATCAGCCAGACCAGAAACGACAGCCAGTCGCCGCTGATGCGCGCGCCATAGGCATCCAGCACCGTATAGGCGGCCACCATGAAACCGGTGAGGAAGGCGGTGAACAGCAGCGCCATGCCGGGACGGAAATCCTTGTCATCAAAGCGCATCACCAGAATTCCGCCGGAAATCAGCAAGATGCCGAACAGCTGCAGCGCGGTCGGCGATTCGCCCAGCACAAAAAACGCGATCACCGTGGCCAGGATCGGACAAAAGCCCCGCGCCAGCGGATAGGCCTGGCTCAATTCCCCGTGGCGGTACAGCCGGGCCAGCCCGATCTTGTAACCGTTATGCAGCAGCACCGACAACGCGAGGATGCCCCACACAAGCGCGTCCGGAATGCTGACAAAAGGCAGCACGACAAGCGCAACGCTGGTACTGAACATGTTCATGCCGGCCAGCCCGATCAACTGGTCGCCGCTGTTCTTGATCAGCGCATGCCAGGACGCGTGCAGCAAGGCCGCACCCAGCAAGGCCAGAATGACGGTGGTTTCCAATCGTTCAGTCTTGCGCTGACTGCACAGAACGGCGGCCGTGCCTTCGCGCGGACAGCATCACGGGCAGTTGCTTCAACCCTGACCCTCAACCGTCTCCACCAAAAAATCCAGCGCCGCCGCGGCAAAGGCCTGCATATTGCCGACGCGGTCGGCGTTGCCGGTTTCCAGCGTGCGCGCCACTTCCACCGCACCCGCCACCGCAAAACAGGCATGCCCCGGCGGATAACCGTAACGGCTGCCGGTCGGCCCGGTCGCGCCGGTCTCGCTCAGCGACCAGTCCGTATTCATGCGCTCGCGGATGCGCCGGGCCTTGAGCAGGGCATAGGCTTCGGTCGATGGTGTGAGGCCGCGCATCTCGTCATCACTGATGCCGAGGATGCTGCGGCGCATGTCGTAGGTGTAAACCACCATCCCGCCGCGCATGCAGGCCGAAGCACCGGGCACCGCGAGCAGCGCCGCCGAGATCAATCCACCGGCAGAGGATTCCGCCACGACGATGGTTTGTTTGCGCGCGATCAGCAGCTTTACGGCGCGTTCGGCGTGGGGCAGGAGTTCTTTCATGAATGCAGGTCCTTGAATGGAAACAATCGACCGGGTCAATACCCGCGCGCCCGGTCCACTGCGGTGGCGAATGGTTCGCCGGCCAGATCACGCGCCGCATTGTCCGCAAAAATCTCCGCGACCAGAATGCCGCGTCCGGCCGAACCGCCGCCGATATGCGGCAGCACCAGAATGTTCTCCGTGGTCCAGAAGGGATCGCTTGCCGGCAGCGGTTCTTCGCGGAACACATCGAGCACTGCACCGGCGATGGTCTTGTTGTTCACTGCGGCGATCAGATCGGCATCCACAATCAGCGGGCCGCGGCCGAAGTTGAGCAGCCAGGCCGTGGGCTTCATCATCTTCAGGCGTTCGGCGTTGATGAAGTTTTCGGTATCCGCCGTCACCGGCATCAGCAGCACCACAAAATCCGACTGGCGCAGCACGGCTTCCGCTTCATCACCGGCATACACTTCTTCCACACCTTCCAGCGGTTCCGGCTCGCGTTTGGTCCCGACCACCCGCATGCCCAGCGCCGAGGCCTTCAGCGCGAGTTCCTGCCCGATCGCACCGAGGCCGAGAATACCCAGCGTCTGCCCGGCGAGCAGTTTCGACATGCGGCGATTCCACCGGCTCTGTTTCTGGTCGAGTGCCGCCACCATATAGGGTTTGGTCAGGTGGAACAGACCGGCAAGAATGTTTTCCGACATCGTGTGACGGTGTGAACCGCGCGCGCAACAAAGCGTCACCTCATCACGCAGCCCCGGCGCATCGAGCCACGCTTCGACACCGGCGGTCATCGCCTGGATCCAGCGCAGCTTCGGCATGCGCGCGAGCAACTTGCCGTGTTTCCAGCCCGCCAGAATTTCCACGCGCGGAATCAACTCATCCGGCGGCGTGTCTTCGCGTTTGACGTGATGCAATTCAAAACGATCCGCCAGCCCCGCATCGGCAAGTGCGGTTTTGTACGCCTCGAAATCATCCAGCCACAGCAGGCAGACGGGTTTGCTCATCGTTGGGATTCCTGATCAGGTGGTGCCGGTCTGCCATCGCAGCCGGCATATTTTTATTAATAAAAACAAATACTTACGTTTACATGCCCTCGCGCCGCACAGGGGTGCGCAACACGCCGATGTCTTTCTGGATGATCTCGCAGACGTCGCCGTGTTTCAGGTTCGGCTCGGTCGCGTCGTCGGTGCCCAGCCAGATCACATCACCCGGATGCAGCGTCATGTACTTGCTGATCTCGGCGATATAACGCTGCGCCGAGAACAGCATCTTGCTGGTGTTGTAACCGGCGACGCGCTGGCCGTTCATGTGGATCTCGATATCAAGGTTCATCGGATCAAGGCCCGTGGTGATGAAGGGGCCCATCGGCTTCCACGTATCGCAGTTCTTCGCACGCCACAGCGTGCGGTCGGATTTCTGCCAGTTGCGTTCGCTGACGTCATTGCCCAGCGTATAACCGAGGATGCACGACAGCGCATTTTCTTCAGTGAGGTTTTTCGCCGCCCTGCCCACCACCGCCACCAGCTCGCCCTCGAACTGCACCATGTCGGAGGCATCGGCGGGAATGATCATCGTTTCATCGGTCGCGCACAACGCGTTGAAGGAGCGGTACCCGACGTCGGCCTTTTCCGGATACTTGGGTGCGATGCCCTTGCGTTTGGCGCCCCACTCGATATGCGCGGCATAGTTCAGCCCTGCGCAGTAGAAATTGCGCGGCTCGCAGGGAATCAGCGTCTTCAGTGTGGACAGCAGGTAGCGGGAGCTCGTGGGCTTGTAGCTGTCGAACGGCGAGCCGTCAAGTTCGGTAACCTGATCGCCTTCAACGAGACCGAAGAAGGTGCGGGATTGAAGCTGGAAGCGGCCGAATTTCATTTTTATCCTCCGGGATTCGATGGTGCCAGGGTCTCAGCGAGGCCCGTATGTTCGCATGTTTGAAGGGCTTCGGATTAACACCCGTATCAGTTCAGCGCCTTGTCGGCCCTGAGCGTTTCTATCGCCATATCCACAAAGCTTCTGACCTTGGCTGATCCGTGACGGCCCTCGCGATGGATCACGTGAATCGGCAATGGCGCTTCCTCGTATTCCGACAGCACCGTTTTCAGTTTCCCCGCGGCCAGTTCGCCGGCGACCTGATAGGAAATCAGCCGCGTCAGCCCGAACCCCCCTTTGGCGGCTTCAATCGCGCCGTCATTGGTATTCACCAGAATGCGCGGACTCAGTTTGACGCCGATCTTTTGTTTTGCTTTTGCAAATGTCCACTCCGATCCGGCCGAGATGGCGGTGGCGGCAATGATCTCGTGACTGGCGAGTTCTGCGGGGGTTTTCGGGACACCGTGTTTTTTCAGATAGCCCGCAGAAGCGCAAATCACCCGCCGCACCTGACCGACGCGGATCGCGCGTAATGATGAATCCGGCAATTGACCGATGCGGATACCGACATCGAGCCCTTCATCCAGCAGATTCACCACGCGATCAACAAACAGCGCGGCAACCGTCGTTTCCTTGAATGTCTGCTGGTAAGCGGTAACGATCGGCATCACATACAACTTGCCGAACAACACCGGCGCCGTGACGGCGAGGTGTCCGCGCGGTTTGGCATTGACGCCCGCCGCGGCCTGATCGGCCTCCTCGGCTTCGAGCAGGATGCGTCGCGCGTCTTCGAGATAACGCGCACCGGCATCGGTGGTCCGCACCAAGCGCGTGGTGCGCGTCAGCAGGCGCACGCCCAGCCGCTCTTCAAGCGCGGCGACCGCACGCGTCACTGCGGGCGGCGACATACGCAGACGGCGGCCGGCCGCGGCAAAGCTTTGCTCTTCCGCCACCGCGACAAACACCGTCATGCCCAGAAAGCGATCCATTCATTATTCCGTTAAGTGGAATTATTGATTCCATTCTACAGATATTCTTTTATCCATGGGAATTAGGCAAAGTTCATCCCGTCGACAACATCACGACATCAACCGAAGCCCACAGCAACCCAACCCAATCAGGAGAATCACCATGGCACGCATCAACATCGTTACCCCCGAATCCGCAAACACGGAACAAAAAGCGCTCTACGCCGCGATCCAGTCCCAGCTCGGCATGATCCCGAACTTCCTCAAGGTCTTTGCCAACTCACCGGCCGCGCTCAAGGCCTTCCTCGGCCTGCACGGCATCGCCGGCGAAGGATCACTGGACCCGCAGACCCGCGAGCGCATCGCCCTCGCGCTGGCCCAGCAAAACAGCTGCGAATATTGCCTGTCGGCGCACACCGCGATCGGCCGTAAAGCCGGCCTGAGCAGCGCCGAGATCGAGGCCAACCGCGCCGGCAGCAGCCAGGACGCCAAAGCCGCTGTCGCCGTGAAATTCGCCCGCTCGCTGGTCGCCCACACCGGCGACGTCACAACGGCCGAGCTGCTCGAAATGCGCGAAGCAGGCTACAGCGAGTCGGATATTGTCGAAGTCATCACCCACGTCGGCATGAACATCCTCACCAACCTGCTGGGCAAGGCCGGCCGTGTCGATATCGACTTCCCGAAAGTCGGATTGAGTCTCGCCGCCTGATCCATGCAACCCGCGCCGGGGGCCTCAAGCCCCCGGCAACAAGGTGTTAATCAAGGAGCAATACTGATGGCCCTCGCCTTCGCCAAAATCGCCTTCACCCCGAATGTACGCGCGGCCCAGAAACGCATGGGTAGCCATGACGCCTACCAGGCCGCCGATGCGGGCGAGACCGAAACCGTCGCGCTGAGCGACTACGAAACCGAGTTCATCCGTGCGCGCGACAGCTTTTACCAAGGCACCGTCGGCGAAAACGGCTGGCCTTATGTGCAGCACCGCGGCGGCCCTGTCGGATTCCTCAAAGTGCTGGATGCGCAAACCATCGGTTATGCCGATTTTGCCGGCAACCGCCAGTACATCTCCGTGGGCAATCTCAGCGGCGATGACCGCGTGAGCCTGTTCCTGATGGATTACCCCGGACAACGCCGCCTCAAGATCTGGGGTCGGGCGCGATTGATCGATGAGGACACTGAACCGGCACTCATCGCCAAACTGGGATCGCCCGACTACCGCGCGCGTGTCGAGCGCGGCGTGGTCATCACCGTCGAGGCATTCGACTGGAACTGCCCGAAATACATCACCCCGCGCTACACCGAGAGCGAGGTGAAAGAACGCATTGGCGACCGGCAGATCAGTGCCGCGCAAAACACGCCCGCCCCCGCAAGCCTCGACGAAATCGGCAGCGGCCCGTTAAAGCTGGTCGTCACCGGCATCCGGCAGCTGACCCCGCAGGTGCGTGCCTACGAACTGCGCAAACCCGACTGGAGCGCACTGCCGCCCATAACGGCGGGCGCGCACCTAGCCGTTCCCGTACGCCTGCCCGATGGCGCCGTCGTCACGCGACAGTATTCCGTGACATCGTCGCCCGACAGCAGCGACAGGATCGAAATCGCAGTGCTGCGCGAAGACAGCGGGCGCGGCGGTTCAGCGGCAATCCATGCCGGATGGCAGATCGGCACGCGATTGGCGATGGACTATCCGGCCAATCAGTTTCCGCTGCACGACAACCACCGTCATGCGGTACTGATCGCCGGCGGCATCGGCATCACCCCGATCAAAGCCATGGCGCAGGCGCTCAAGGCAAGGGGCGATTCGTTTGCACTCCACTACAGCGGACGGACGCCGGCCGACATGGCCTACCTGGATCTGTTGACGCGGGAGTTTCCCGATCAGCTTCACCCTTATTTCACGCGTGCTGATGGCGGAACGCGCATCGACCTTGAATCGCTCATGCGCACTGCATCGGCCGATGCGCTGTTTTACGTCTGTGGGCCCGGCGGTTTGATCACAGCGGCGCGGGAGACGGCGCAGGGACTCGGCATGGCGGCCGGTCGGCTGCAGTATGAAAACTTTGAGTAAGGACGGGGGCGGGGTTATGGTGGGCCGCAACCGACTTGCGCGGCACGCAGGGGGTCTCGGGTTTAGCGCGGAACGTCGGACTTCAAAGACCTGAGGGCCTTAAACGAGGCTGAAGAAGATACGGGATTGGAGTTGGAAGCTGCAGATTTTCATGAATCATTCCCGTTAGTCCTTCGCACTAACGCAAGTTTGTGCACTCGCGGACACTTGCCTCAGGAAACGCTGCGTGAAGAGGTCACTGAACCCCATCAAAATTGCTTTCAGTAGCCCCAGTCCACAACAAATCTAGGTCCACATCCTCACTTGCAGGTTGCTTCTCACGTGCTAGTCGATCCACCTGGAGGACCATCGGCAAATCAAATGCCGTTCCAGTAACGACACAACATCCTTGCGCAAGATTTGGAATGAGACTTCTTGACAAAGAGTCAAGGGTAGTAATGGTGTTATCGATCAGAAATAGGTCTCTGTCGTTAACCAGCCTATGAATAAAAAAATTATGTAGCTGGGAAACAATCGTAGGCGAAATATCAGCTGGGCGCTGACTAGCAATTGTTATAAAGACACCAAACTTTCTACCTTCTTTTATGATTTCTTCAAACTGCTCAAGCCGGTAGTCCTTCCAACTTTCACTTTCACGGGTCGACTGTTCTGAAAGAATGTTATGCGCCTCGTCGATAATTAAGTGAACGGTCTTATCCGGCGGGGTTGCAACCGTATCTTTATGAGAGTTGTAGTAGTGCTTAGCCAATAGTAAAGGTAAAACCTTTTTTATTTCGTTTTTACATCGCCTAAGCGATATGACGGTTAGCAATTTTTCCTCAAGCGGCTCCTGCTGTATTACCAAAACCTTCCGCAAACTATCCAGCGAAGCTTCAATTCGCTTTAAAAGCGGCTGAATGTGCTCAAACTGGACATACCCATTAATTAAATCTCCGATCAACTGAAGATTGACCCGTATTACCAACTGATTAAAGTCATCTAATCCAGCGATATCAATTGCGGCAACAATTGGATCAATATATTTGTCATAGTTCTCGCCGTCTGGATTAAAAAATGCCCCATGGTTATAAAATTTACTATGCATGGAGTGCCAATTGACACCCCCAAGGTAATTCTCTAATTCTTGACTATTCACAAGCCTAGCTATTGTGCGCATTAAATCCAGAGTTGCTGGCTTGCACTCTCCCGCACAAAAAGCATCCCTGAATTTTCGCCTTATATAAACCGATAACGAGCCAGGATTATCCTCGTACCTTTTCTTTCCTGAAATAACCCGGTTTAAAAACGGGCGCTGCGTATTGGGGGTCGCTTGAAACAACAAAGACAAAGTTTCCAAATCCCAAAATTCATTCTTTGAAAGAGGGAACGCAGTGCCCTGCTGCTGCTGTCCCGCCTGTTGCGTTTGGGTAGATAGCGCGTATATC
This sequence comes from Burkholderiales bacterium, assembly GCA_044346435.1. GTDB lineage: Bacteria > Pseudomonadota > Gammaproteobacteria > Burkholderiales > SG8-41. Next base: position 651 of record JBIIZE010000003.1, on the reverse strand, counting down.
TTTTTTGACGCAGCCGGCACCATCTGCTCGCCAGTGTATTCACCATTGAAGTCAATAATTACGAATTTACTTTTCCCACCTATAGCATCAAGTTTTTGCTCAAAGAGAACAGAATAAAGCTTTGCTAGCGTATTAGACTTCCCACTACCAGTGTTTCCGAAAATGCCGAAGTGGGAATTGAATAGCCGTCGCCAAGGAAGGCTAACAGCAATATCTTCCTTAAGCATTCGCCCAATTTTGAAGGTGTCGCCAGCACCTCCGCGATCATAGATTGAGACAATCCGCTCTTCTTGGAGAAGGAAAGCCGGATCTTTGATCATGGGCATGTACTTTATGCCCTGCTTGAATCCATCTTGATCAAAATATCCGATCGGACGGGCCTCGACTTTTCTTAGATATTCAGTCCGACCACCCGCGCTTTCAACTCGGCTTTCATCTAGGTACTCTCCTTCGATCATACAAATGATGTCTCGGAATCCTCTCCGTATTGCAATGTACTCCCGAATAGAAACACCTTTGTATTTATCGCCCTCGTAGAACAATGTCTCTTTGCTAGAGACTTCGTCAATTTTTAAGACAATCTTGGTCCCATGTACGGCAATAACCTCTCCTATGCGAATACTCATTCTCGGCCACCTATGCTGTTGCCGT
>JBIIZE010000110.1:0-6581 GCA_044346435.1 Burkholderiales bacterium | reverse complement strand
GCAGTCGACGTTGTTGTCGAGGAAGACCTTGACCAGGCGATCCACCGTGGCTTTCTGGTTGGCGCGGAAGGCGTCGCCGAACCAGCGGCCGGTCTGGAATTCCACCAGCGCGCCCATGCCTTTTTCCTTGCCGGTGGCGCCGCGCTCGCGCCAGACCTTCGGCGCATCCGCGCCGTACCAGGCAGTGGTGTCGATCAGCACGAGGCCGGTGGTGCGTTTCGGATATTCGATTGCAAAAGCCTGCGCGACCATGCCACCCATCGAGCAGCCGCCGACAACGGCGGAAGGCCACTGCACATGATCCATCAGCTCGGCGAGGTCGCGTGCGAACAGTTGCGGCGTGTAGGTGGTCAGCGGTTGTCCCGAGCGGCCGTGGCCGCGGCAGTCCCAGGTCAGCACCTGACAGTCGCGCGACAGTTCCTTCGCCACGTCGTCCCAGATGCTGCGGTCCAGCGCGAGCGAGTGCACCAACGCCACGCGGGGGGCATTGGCGCCGGCGCCGTTGTGCAGGGTGTAGGCGATTTCGCAGCCGTCGGATGTCTTGTAGCGGTCAGCCATTTGCGGATTCCTCGTGAGACGTTGTTTTAGGTTGGATTATTTCTGCTGTGCAGCGCGCTGCCAGGCGCGGATCAATGTCCGCGCGCCGATTTCGACCGCCATATTGCGTTTGTATAGTGCCGAACCGCGGACATTGGCCAGCGGCTGGGCAAGCTCGCGCAGCGGTTTGACGGCGGCGCGAATGGTAGCTTCATCGAAGGCCTTGCCGGTCAGCGACGACAGGTCGGCGATCAGCGGCTTCCAGCTCACCGCGCCGACGACCAGTCGTGCTGCGATGCATTTGCCGGATGCATCCAGCGTAACCACTGCACCAGCGTTTGCCGTCGGCGTTTCCATGACGCCGCGCGGCAGGAATTTGTGGAAGGCCGAACCGCTGCGCGCGGGCAGGGCGTCGATTTCCACGGCGATCAGCATCTCGTCCTTGGCGAAACGTTTGTCGAAGGCTTCGGTGAGCGCGTAGGTCTTGCGTCCTGCTGCGGCTGCAGTGACCACGCGAGCGTTGAGCGCGACCAGCGCGACCGGCATGTCGAAGCCGCCAATCAGCGGGCCGACGCTGCCGCCGACGGTGGTCATGCCGCGAACGCGGGTGTGGCCGGCCGCATCGAGCGACTCGGCGAGCACGGCCCAGCGTTCACGCAGTTCGGGCCGTTCGATCAGCGTCTGCTGGTTTACTGCCGAGCCGATTTGCAAGCCATTGTTTTTATTATTTATTTCCAGAAGTTCCGGAATACGGCTGACAACCATCAGGCGTTTGGCCTGGGGGTAACCGGTGCGCTCGCGGCGGATCGCATGCGACATGCCGCCAGAGACGATGGCGGTGTCACCTTCCGCATAAAAGCGGATCGCTTCGTCCAGCGTTTTTGGTTGCAGCAATTCCGGTTTGAACGGCCGCGTGCCCGAAGGTCTGCCGGTGACCAGACGCGACCACACGCCGCCCTTGGGCGGTTGCGCCGGTGTTTTCTGTTCGTCGGCGTACAGCTCGGGGTGCAGTGCGCGGTGGATTTTTTCCGCGGTGATCGGCAGTTCATGAATGCGCACGCCGACGGCATCGGCAATGGCATTGGCAATCGCTGCCGGAATCGCATCGAGGCCGATCTCGCCGAGACCCTTGGCGCCGAAGGGGCCGGAGGGTTCGTAGGAGTCGGCGAATGCGACATGCATTTTCGGAATGAAATCAGCCGAGGGCAGCGGGTAGTCGATGTACTGCGGATCGGTGGGCGTGCCCTGATGCCAGTCGAAGTATTCGATCATTGCGAGACCGATGCCCTGAACGACTGCGCCTTCCACCTGTCCTTGCGCCGCGGCGGGATGGATCACCGTGCCGCAATCGACGACAGCGGAGATTTCCTTCAGATGCACCTGGCCTGTGCCGCGGTCGACATCTACCTCGACCGCCTGTGCCGCAAAGTTGTAGGCGCCGGATTCATTGCCGAAACGGCTGTGGTCCGGGAAATCCGAAGGGTTATCCCAGTTGCCGACGCCGACAATGGCTTCGCCGCCGCGCTTGTAGATATTGGCGCGGACGACGGCGCTGACCGGTTTGTATTCGGATTCGGCGCCGTTCTTCGGGCCGATCTGGCCGTTGATGATGGTCAGTTCATCGACCGGTTTCTTGAACTGCTCGGACGCTGCGGCCATCAGCTGCTTGTACGCTTCCGCCGCGGCACGTTTGACCGCGTTGCCGGCGACATAAGTGACGCGGCTCGCCAGCGCGCCCAGCGAATGCGGATGCACATCGGTGTCGGGGCGGGTGATGTCCACATCATCGTAGGGCAGGCAAAGTTCTTCGGCGGCGATCTGTTTGAGCACGGTGTAAGTGCCCTGGCCGATTTCGCCCTCGCCGGTGATGATGGTGGCGCGACCGTCTTCATTGATACGCACGATGGCCGAGCTGCCGTCCCAGTCGCCGAAGCTGCGGCGGCCGTTGACGTGGATGCTGCAGCCCATGCCGAGGCCATGCCCGTCTTTTTTATGTTTACGTTTTTCTTTCCACTGGATCAGATCGGCAGCCTTGTCGATGCACTGACGCAATTCGCCGCTGGTGATCTTGTGGTTGTGCGGCGAGACATCGCCTTCGACCACGGCGTTCATGCGCAACAGATCGACGACATCGATGCCCAGTTTTTCCGCGGCGAGATCCCAGGCCTGTTCCACCGCCCAGTCCGCAGACGGATTGCCGAAGCCGCGGAAGGCGCCGGTCGGCACCAGATTGGTATAGAGCAGTGTCGATTTGGCGCGGGCGTTCGGATACTTGTAGAGCGCGTCATGACGGACCGTCGCTGCGCCGAGAATGGCCTGTGATTTTCCGGTGTAGGCGCCGTTGTCGGCCCACATGCGGATTTCCTTGGCCAGTACCTTGCCGGCTTTGGAGAAACCGAGGCGAACCCAGTAACGCATCGGCATGCGCGGATGACTGGCGAGGAATTCTTCTTCGCGGGTGTGGATCAGTTTGACCGGACGTCCGGACTTGCGCGCGAGGATCGCGGCGATGACCGAACCGTTGTCGTCGCCGGATTTGCCACCGAAGCCGCCGCCGACTTCGGTCTGGATCACCCGCACCTGCGCTTCCGGCACGCCCAGCGCCACCGAATAGCGGCCGCGGGCGAGAAAGGGGGTCTGGGTGTTGCACCACATGGTGACGCGGTTGCTGGTCCAGTGGGCGACGCAGCCGATGGTTTCCAGCGAGGAGTGCCACTGGCGGATCGAATCCCAGGTGCCTTCGACAATCACGTCGGAAGCCTTGAAACCCTCGTCGACGTTGCCGCGTTCAAAGGCGAATTCGTGGGCGACGTTGCCGGCGGCATCGTCGTGCACCAGGGGTGCGCCGGGGGCCATCGCTTCATCCAGCGAAAACACCGCGGGCAGCGGTTCGTAATTGACGACAATTTTGTCGATGGCCGCACGGGCGGTTTCCGGATCCGTGGCGGCAACGGCAGCTACTTCATCGCCGACATAACGCACGCGGCCGATCGCCAGCGGATAGAGGTCGGGACGGAAGGCGCCCCATTTGCGTTTTGCAGTGTCCTCGCCGGTGACAACGGCCTTGACGCCGGGCATCGCGCGCGCGGCACTGGTGTCGATGGAGAGGATTTTGGCGTTGGGGTGCGGGCTGCGCAGCACGGCGGCATGGAGCATGCCCGGCAGGTGCATGTCGGCGACGTACTGCGCTGCGCCGGTGACTTTCGGCAGCGCGTCGGCGCGCGGCACATCCTTGCCGACCACCAGCAGGCCGGATTCGAATTTCGGATCTTTCAGGGTCTGCTTGCTCATGCCTTGCCCGCCTTTTTGATCAGCGCTGCCGCTTCGCGGTAGGCGTCCATGATTTTCACGTAGCCGGTGCAGCGGCAATACACGCTGTCGGCACTGGCGCGTATTTCTTCGTCGCTCGGATTCGGGTTTTTCTCGATCAGCGATACGCACTGCATGACATGGCCCGGAATGCAGATGCCGCATTGCAGGGCGGTCTTGTTGATAAAAGCCTGCTGCACTGGATGCAGCACCCCGGCCTGGTCGAGGCCTTCGACGGTGCGCACGCTCGTGCCGTCACAAAGGGCTGCCAGTTGCAGGCAGGAGGACACCGGGGCGCCGTCGATGATCACGGTGCAGGTGCCGCAGGCGCCGATGCCGCAACCGTGTTTGGTGCCGGTCATCTGCAAGTCTTCGCGAAGTACGTCGACAAGCAGGCGGTCGGCCGATTTGAGGTGAACTTCAACGGGGTCGCCGTTAAGCGTAAATTTGATCAGCATGTGGAAGTGGCCGGAGGGTGCGGAAAAGGCCGAAATTATAAGGCCATGACCGAAGCGCTGCCCGCCCAATTTGGGCGGTTTTCCATTGCTGCATTGCGGGTGGCGTCGCCATGCTTGCCCCGCCGGATGGGCTCGGCTAAGCTGGTTTCACCGGTGCGCCCGACCCAGCGGAACGTCCAGATTCTGCAGCACGAGCGCCGGTTTCACCCCAGGAGAGAGACATGCAAAAGACCGTCATGACGCCGGCCCCGGCGTATCGCAGCATCGCATTTGCACTGCTTGGCTGTATCGCACTCGCCGGTTGCCAGTCGCGCGGCCCCGATCTGGTGCTGGATGCCCCCGATGCGCCGGCCAAACGCATGGTCACTCAGGGCGCAGCCAAAAAAATCATCGTGCAGAACCTCACCAGTTGCGCGCACACCAATCCCAAGATGAATCTGCGTGTTGCCGGCGTCGGTGAGATTACCGCCACCGACGGTACGGTGATTACCGTACCTGCCAACACCGCCTTGCAGCGCAAGGAAGGACCGTTGTCCTACGACCTCTATAATGAGTGCAACAAGGTCCTGCCGCCGAACGCCGCTGCGGTATCCACCGACAAGGTTCCGGTGATCGAAGTGGATGCCGACGGCGAAGTGGTGACCGGTTTTATCGTTGCCGATAACTACTTCGAGCTTTATGTGAACGGCAAGCTGGTATCGGTCGACAACACGCCGTACACGCCCTTCAACTCGGCGATCGTCAAGTTCAAGGTGAAACGTCCGTACACCATGGCCTTCCTGCTGGTGGATTGGGATGAGCAGTTGGGCCTCGGCGTTGAAAACATGGCGCGCCTCAAGGAGCCCTGGTATCTCGGCGACGGCGGCCTGATCGCCAAGTTCAGCGACGGCACGGTGACCGACAGTTCGTGGAAAGCCCAGACTTTCATGGTCGGTCCGCTGGACAGCCCTGACAACGTCGTGGAAAAGGGCAATATCCACCTGTTCAACAAGCTTGGCCGCACCTATCCCCATGTGAAAAAGCCGGAATGCCGGGACAACTGCTATATGGTGCATTACAGCTATCCGAAAAGCTGGCAGTCCAAAACGTTCAATGACATGAACTGGCCGCGGGCTTACGAATACACCGATGAAGAAATCGGCGTGACCACGCTGACCGCCTATACGCGTTACCCCGAGTTTTTCGAGGGCGCGCGCTGGATCTGGTCGTCGAACCTGGTTTACGACAATGTGGTGATTGCCCGCAAAGTCGTGCGATGATGAAAGCGGGGTCCGGATTTCCCGGACCCCGCAACCGACTGACGGGGATGTCGCATTGATCAACGAAACCATCAAGGTGCGCGTCACCGAAACCAAACAGCTGATGGACGTGGTGGTATTCGATAAACGTCCGTCGTCGATCCAGGTGGTGTTGGGCAGCGGCGTGCATAGCGTCAAATGCGAACTGACGCCGACCCGCAACGGCATGGCCTATGCCGGTACGGTGATGGGGCGCGAGATTGTCTACGAACGCAGTCGCGAACAGGTCGAAGCCGACATCGCACGGCTCAATCCGCGGGAATTCCGCCGCTGATCTTCAGACCAAGCGTGCGATGAATATCGCCAGTGCCGCGGTGATAACGGTGCCGAAGGTGAGGGCCATGCCGCTGACGCGGTAGCGGAAGTTTTCGGGTTCCTGGCTGACCCCCCAGGCATGCAGCAGCCGGCCGGCAAGCAGCGCGATGCCCAGCGCATGCACCAGCAGGGTTTCGGCACCGTCGTGTTCGACGAAAAATATCAGCAGCAGTGCGAGCGGGACATACTCCGCAAAATTGGCGTGCACGCGCATCGCGCGCCGCAGCTCGGCATTGCCGCCGTCACCGACGGCCACGCGGTGGCGCCTTCGCATGCGGATGGTGCGCACGCTCAGTGCCACGAAGATCAGGCCGAGCACGGCGGCATAGGCGGGGGTGATTGTCATCATGACGGCTCCAGTCGCACTGAATTGATACTGCCGATTCTATGCCGGGGTTCAGAACTCGCGGGTGACGGCGATGTCGCGCATCACGGCCTGTGGCGTGTGGTGGTGCGCCGCGCGGGCGCGTGCTGCAAGAAACCCGGGATCGTCACGGTCGCAGGCCTGCAGATAGGAACCCAGTTCACGGGCATGTGCGACTACAGCGTTGCCGAAACGCACGCGTTCTGCAGAATAGGCCGGCAAGGTGCGAGACGGATCGTTGTCATTTTGGCGCAGCAACTCTGACAGCGCGAGGGCGTCACCGGCGGCCTTCGATACCCC
>JBIIZE010000016.1:0-14802 GCA_044346435.1 Burkholderiales bacterium | reverse complement strand
GGTGCAGCAGGTTGGCGGCAAACAGGCCGCCCAGCGAACCGCCGATGACCAGGGCGCGCGGTGCGGCAGGCATCGGATCAGGCGGCCGCAGTGGCTTCGGCGGCGGGGTAATTCAGTTCGATGGTGACGCCGCTGGGATCTTCGAAAAAAACCTGGTGGATGCCGAGCGAAGGCACGGTGCGCTCGCGGAAAGCAACGCCGTGGCTGTTCAGGCGCAGGCGCATGTCGGCAAGGCCGGTGGCAGTGAAGGCCATGTGATCAACGGTGCCGGTGCCCTGCAGCGACGCTACATCACGGTCGCCGAGATAATCCTTGAGACCCTGCGGATCGTTCGGATCAATACCGATGATATGTACGACACCGGTGGTTTCCGGATATTGCGCGCCGTTGTAAAGCCAGATGCCGGGGAATTTGAACGGCGGGCGGAACCCGGCGTTGAATCCCATGACTTCAATGTAAAAGCGGCGCGACGCCTCGATATCCAGCGTGCGGATCGAATAGTGATCAAGCCTGCCGATGGGCACGCGCCGCTCCCGGTGTTATTGCAGTGGCTTACTGCAGGGGCGAAAACGCCGACGGCATGACGATCTTGTTTTCCTGGGCCACCAGCGTCACTTCGGGCAGGCCTTCTTTTTTGGCAACCAGTGACGGCGGCCAGACGCCTTCGGCGAGCGCTTTATTGCGCATTTCATTGCGCGCTTCCAGCGTCGGATAGGACCAGATGTGGACAAAGCGGTTGACGCTGCCGCACTCGGCGTACCACATCGCCACCAGCGGACTGATTTTTACGCGTGCAGGCAGCGCTTTTTCCCAGGTCTTGGCGACTTTGCCCTGTTCGCCCGGTGCATGGGTATAGGTGCGCATTTCGAAAATCGGACCCATTTTGCCGGGTTTGATTTCCGGCGAAAACGCGAAGGGAATGAAGATCTCGGTGCGCATGTTGAGCACGAATTCGCCGATTTTCGGCGGCCAGTTGCCGGAAGCGGCGGCTTCGGTGCGGATGCGCTCGCGTTCGGCCATGTCCTTGTACGGCCAGACATGAATGATCTGGTTCAGCGGGCCGATTTCGGTGTGCCAGAACGCCGCCAGCGGCGACAGCTTTTTGCGAAACTCGTAGGCTTCGCCGAACCGTTTCTCGACTTCGGCTACGGAATGGGGTTTCAGGTCGTACGTGCGCACTTCGTAAATCATGGTCTGCTCCTCCGGTCGGTCGCCGCTGTTTGGAGCGGGGATATTACCAGAGGCGGCGCGGTGCGCCCGCGCCGCGGTTCTGACTCAGAGTCCTTCGCTGGCCTGCTGTCCCGCGTGGTAAGTCGTGTAGACCAGAACCGGGATTTTCAGTCCGCCGAGATGCTGGTCCAGCAAGGGCTTGACGTCGCTCCAGTCCAGACGTCCGACACCGGTGGCGATGCGCGGCAGCGCGATGCTGGTGAATTTTTCCGCTTCAGCCAGTTTGGCCAGTTCGCGCAGGGCGTGACCGACATGCTGAACCGAAGCCGCGCCCGGCGTGCCGCCGTGATGACCTTCGATGGCGTCCTGGGTGAACAGGCTGACCAGGCGCTTGCCGTCGGCACCCATCCAGGCCCAAAGGGTGCCGGGTTTGGGATGTTTGGACTGGCAGTAGTGGCGAAAGTCCTTGTACATCGCCGGCCATTGCTCGCGCAGCTGCAGTGCCAGACCGGTATGGAAAGGATCGTTGGGGGCGACGCCATGGGCGATCACCTGAGCCTTGCTGAGCAGCAGGTCGCCGCTGACTTCCTTGATCATGAGTTACCTCCGTTGTGAAGATGATAAGCGGACTGTCCGCCCATGAATCCACGTTACTGCGTCGCTGCGGCAGGAGTTTTGATACAGCGCAAACATCGCACCTTTAAGGTGCGTTCCAGCGGCGAAAAGCCGCGGTCATATGCTGGACGGACTGTCGTCCATTACGGCCGGCAGGATTACACTGACTGAGCAGCACGGAGCGACCATTAAAAATATCAAGGCGCCCGTGCCCATTCCACGAATGGAGGAGAAGATGATCAAACATCGCTTGTACTGTGCCGTCGTTGTTGCCGCCGGATTGGCAGTGGCCGGCGTCAGTCATGCCCAGAACTGGCCGACCAAACCGGTCCGGCTGATCGTGCCGTTTGCGCCTGGCGGCAATACCGACATCATTGCAAGGGCCATTGCGCCGAAAATGACCCAGGAACTGGGGCAGCAGATCCTGATCGACAATCGCGGCGGCGCCGGCAGCACGCTGGGTACGGCGATGTTCGCCAAGGCGCCGCCTGACGGCTATACCATCGGCATGGTGTCTGCTGCGCATGTCATCAACCCGGGTGTGCGCAAATCGCTGCCTTACGATTCGATCAACGATTTCGCGCCGGTTACGCTGGTGGCTGACGTGCCGAACGGACTGGTGGTGCATCCCTCGCTGCCGGTGCGCGACATCAGGCAGCTGGTTGCGCTGGCGAAGGCGCGTCCCGGCCAGCTGGTTTACGCGACACCCGGTCATGGCACCTCGACCCATCTCGCGATCGAAATGCTGTCGCATGCTTCCGGCGTGAAAATGCTGCATGTGCCGTACAAGGGCGTCGGGCCGGCGACGATGGATGTGGTGTCGGGGCAGGCGCAAATGATTTTTGCCGCATTGCCCGCATTCATCGAATTCGTCCGCGCCGGGCGCCTGCGCATGATTGCGCAGGCCAGCGTCAACCGTTCGCCGGCGGCACCCGATGTGCCGACGATGATCGAGCAGGGTTACAAGGATTTCATTGTCTCCAGCGGCTTCGGCATGTTTGCGCCGGCAAAAACGCCGCGTCCGATCATCGACCGGCTCAATGCGTCGGTGGTCAAGGCGCTGGCCGATCCCGCCGTGCGCAGCGGGCTGTCGAGCCAGGGCGCCGAGCCCGTCGGCAACACCCCGGAGGAATACGACCGCTACAACCGCACCGAGATCGAACGCTGGAGCAAGGTGGCGCGCGCCGCGGGCGTGGTGGCTGAATAGACAGGCGTTGCAGATTTGAACCCGGATTGACTACACAGGAGCCGTACGAAATGAGCAGCAAAAAACACAAGGTTTCGCAGCCGCGAAAAATGAAGCTGGTCGTTGAGAAAAACGTGCAGATCCCGATGCGCGACGGCACGCTGCTGTATGCCGATATCTTCCGTCCGAATTTCAAGGACAAGGTGCCGGTGCTGTTCAACACCAGCGTCTATCAGAAGGACAAGGTTTGGAGTCCGCCGGCCGACCTCGAGGAAAAGGCCAATCCTTATATGTGCTGGGAGACGGTCAATCCGCTGTGGTGGTGTCCGCGCGGTTATGCCTGTGTGCGCGTGGATTCCCGCGGCGCCGGCCGTTCGCCGGGTAAATCCGAGCCGAGTTCGCATCAGGAGGCGCTGGATACCTATGACGCCATCGAGTGGGTGGCCAAACAGCCCTGGTGTTCGGGCAGCGTCGGCATGTCGGGCATTTCGTACCACGCCTCATCGCAATGGCGCGCCGCCAACATGCAGCCGCCTTCGCTGAAATGCATCATGCCGTGGGAAGGTCGCGCGGATCAATACCGCGACCAGGCCTACCACGGCGGCATTTTTGCATTGGGCTTCATCGGCAACTGGTGGCTGACGCATACCGCCCATCATCTGCTCGGCAAGCCGCGCAGCTACAACCCCGATGCCTTCCACAACGACATGATGTGGAACTACATGCGCAACGATCTCGACTCGCAGTACTGGCGCTCGAACAGCGCGCAGTGGGACAAGATCAAGGTTCCGGTTTATTCGGTCGGCAACTGGGGCGGCTTCTCGATGCACCTGCGCGGCAATACCGAAGGTTTCATGAATGCCGCGTCAAAACACAAAAAGCTGCGCATTCATACCGGTTCGCACTTCCATCCCTATCATTCGGAAGAGGGGCGCAATGACCAGCTGCGCTGGTTCGATTACTGGCTGAAGGGCATCGATACCGGCATCATGAAAGACCCGCCGGTCAAGCTGGAAATCCGTACCGGTGGCAGCAAGAAGCCTTATCCCTTCCGCTATGAAAACGAATGGCCGCTGAAGCGCACGAAGTGGACCAAGATGTATCTCAACATCGAGCGCCAGCCGACCGACAAGGAAGAACTGCTCGAAGGCACACTGGTCAAGACGCCGCCGCGCAATGCGGCCAAGGCCACGTATTCCGGCAGCGGTTCCACCAGCGCGGGCGTGGCATCGGCATCGTCATTGGCCACCACCCATGGTCACGGCGCCTCCGGCCGCAGCGGTGTTTCATTTGTGACGCCTGTTCTTGCTGAAGATACCGAGGTCACCGGGCCGCTGGTTGCCAATCTGTGGGTGTCGAGCACCTCCGAGGACATGGATCTTTTTGTGACCATCCGCAATATCGGCCCGGATGGTCATGATGTCTGCGAAGTCGGCCAGCATGGACAGCCGGTGCCCTGCGTCACCAAGGGCTGGCTGCGCGCATCACATCGCAAGCTTGATCCGGAAAAGACGCTGCCCTTCCGGCCCTACCACTCGCATGACGAGCGGCAGTGGCTGAAAAAAGGCGAAATCGTCGAGTGCCGTGTCGAAGTCTGGCCGACGAGCATGGTGTTCAAGAAGGGTCATCGCATCCGTATCGACATCCAGCCGCGGGATGGTATCGGCAGCGCGCCGTACACCCATTACCACTGCGACTACAACGCGGGTGCAAAAAACACGATTTATGCCGGCGGCAAGAACGCGTCTTATTTGATGTTGCCGATCATTCCGGCGAAGAAGGGGCGCTGAGCCACCACGCCGGCCATCGCAGCACCTGGTCGGCGATCAGCGAATAACCGCTGCTGTCAGGATGCGTGCCGTCGCCCTTTGCGACGGCACGTTGCCATTGGGCGTCGTCTTTGAACCTCCGGGCGAGCGGCAGGTAAGGCACATCAAGCGCTGCACAGACTTCGGCGTAACGCGAGCACAGCGCAATGATCCGCCGGTCCTGCTCCACGTCGTTGACCGGCAGCGGTCCGATGATCAGTACCGCACCGAGTTTTCTGGCCCCGGTGACGATGGCCGCCAGATTGGCCACGCTTTCGTTGACCGCAACACGCAACCCGCCGTTTTCCGGTGTCATGTCGTTGGCGCCGAAGGAAAGCACGGTTCCGTAGCGGCATTCGGGCTGCATTCTTGCGGTGCATTCCGCAAACCAGCGGTTGCGGATGTCGGCGCTGGTATCGCGACGCACGCCGAGGTTGTATGCCGTGATGTCATGCCCGTCACGGCGGCCCGCAGCGGCTACGCGATCCACCCACCCCAGCGCTGTTTCATCCGCAGTGCCCTGAACAAACGAATCGCCGACAAAGCAGATGCGGTGGTCGGTATTCACTGACTGGTAGGGAATGACGGATCAGGAATGATCGAGGGTGTCGCGTGCCCAGGCCAGTACCGCGGTCAACCGCGGCGGCAGCACATCCTCGGACTCGTCGAAGGTGACCCAGCGCCATTCATCGTAAGCGGGCTGGCCCAGTTCATGGACGATGGGCAGCGTCACTTCATGGGTATTGGTGATCGCCAGGTAGTAACGCGCGATTTCACCGGTGCCGTAGGCGATGGTTTCCTTGTGCGATTCGGCGGAATCGAAGGACAGGTCGGAAATTCCAGTGCCTTCGGTCGCCTCGCGCCGTGCGGCATCGTGTGCGCTTTCTCCTTCTTCGAGCAGGCCCTTGGGGAAATCCCAATGCTTGCCCGAACGCAGCACCAGCAGTCGCCAGTCGCCGCCACTGCGCCGTGCGATGACGACACCGGCGGAACGGACGACGGTTGCGGGAGCGGTCACGGGATCTGGATCTTGCTGCCGGGGTTGCCCATGCCGGGAACGACAATCGACGACGCCTGCTGGCGGCGCAGTTCCTGCAATTCGCGTACGGTGCGCTCGACGGCCTCCTTGGCGGCATCGCCGAATTTCTCGACGGCTTCGGCCAGGCCGGCAGCTTCGATTTCGAAATTGATCGGCAGCGGGCCGGCGTTGGTCATGATCTGCGCTTCGCCGAGATAAATCGTCGGGCGCGTGCTGTCATCGGCGCCGGCGCCGGTGATCGGGGTCATGCGGCGGATGGTGCCAACCTTGCGGTCGGTGATGATGTCTTCGCGATACAGCGTCGTCGCGTCCATTTTGCTGTCAGGGGTATCGGGTCTCTGGGCCATGGCTGTGCATCCGGTAAGGAAGGTGGAAAAAGTCGGGAAGGGGCGTAGCGTATCAAAAACGCCCGGAAGATGGCATGCCCGGTGAGATAATGCCGCCATGTCCGGCATCATTCTGACCACCATCAACGCCCGTTACGTGCATGCGGCCCTCGGCCTGCGTTATCTGCGCGCCAATATGGGTGAACTGCGCGATCAGACGCGGATCCGTGAATTCGTGCTTGGCGACCGTCCGGCAGACATCGCTGAAAAACTGCTCGCCGACCGGCCGAAGCTGATCGGGTTCGGCGTCTATATCTGGAATGTCGAGGAAACCACGCGGCTGATTGCGATCATCAAACGCGTCGCGCCGGAGGTGGTGGTCGTCGTCGGCGGACCGGAAGTCAGTTACGAGACGGATGAGCAGCGTATCTGCGCTCTGGCCGATTACGTAGTCACCGGCTGGGGCGATATCACCTTCCCGCAGCTGTGCGCCGGGATCATGGCCGGCAAGCTGCCTCAGCAGAAGGTCCATGCCGGTGTGCAGCCCAAGCTTGCCGATATCACGCTGCCCTATACCGAATACACCGCCGAGGACATCGCGAGGCGTTTCATCTATGTCGAAGCTTCGCGCGGTTGTCCCTTCAAATGCGAGTTCTGCCTGTCGGCCCTGGATAAAACGGCCTGGCCTTTCGAGCAGGAACGTTTTCTCGCCGAACTGAAGTCACTGTATGACCGCGGTGCGCGGCATTTCCGTTTTGTCGACCGCACTTTCAACCTGAAAGTGGCGGCCAGCCTGGCGATTCTCGATTTCTTTCTGGATCGCCTCAGTGATGATCTGTTCATTCATTTCGAACTGATCCCTGATCATCTGCCGGAAAAACTCAAGGCGGCGATCCTGCGTTTCCCGCAGGGCCGGCTGCATTTTGAAGTCGGCATCCAGACTTGGGATGAAGCGGTGCAGGCGCGCATCTCGCGCAAGCAGGACAACGTGCTCGCCGAGGCCAATTTGCGCTGGCTGCGCGAGGAATCGCCGGCGCTGATCCATGTCGATCTGATTGCCGGCCTGCCCGGTGAAGACCTGGCCACCTTCGGTCGCGGCTTCGACCGTCTGTATGCGCTGAAGCCGCACGAGATCCAGGTCGGCATCCTCAAGCGCCTGCGCGGCGCGCCGATTGACCGGCATACGGCCGGTCATTCGATGCGCTACAGTCCCGATACGCCTTATGTGGTGTTGGCCACTGACGCGATGAGCTTTAATGACGTACAACGTATTGTGCGCTTTGCCCACTATTGGGATCTGGTCGGCAACTCCGGCCGTTTCCACCGTGCGCTGCCGATGCTGCTCGCCGATGCGCCGTTTGCGCGCTTCATGCAGTTCACCGACTGGCTGTATGCGCGCACCGCGAAGACCCATGAATTTGCACTGGAAAAACTCTGCGGTCTGTTGCACGATTTCCTGCTGGAAAGCGGCATTGATGCGGCGGCGGTGGTGGAGGCGGTTGCCGGAGACTACGAAGCGAGCGGTGCCAAGGGGCGCCTGCCGTTCATGAAGTCCGGCACACGGCCGGAACCGCAGCCCGGCGCACGCGGCAAGCTGCGCCAGACGCGCCATGTACATGTCTGAACGAAAAATGATCGAGGCCGATAATGCGACGATTTGATCCCAATGAATTTGCCCGCAACGTGCTGGGCGAAAAGCTGCAGTCCTGCAGCGAGCGGCCGGTGACCGGCTTTTTCCGGGACGGCTGCTGCAACACCAGCCCGGAAGATGCTGGCGTGCATACGGTCTGTGCGGTGATGACCGCGGAGTTTCTGGAATTCAGCAAGGCCCGCGGCAATGATCTTTCAACGCCGGTGCCGGAGTTCGGTTTCCCGGGGCTGCAGCCCGGCGACCGCTGGTGCCTGTGTGCACCGCGCTGGCGGGAGGCGCTGGATGCCGGCTGCGCACCGCGGGTGGTGCTGGGGGCGACGCATGAGGCGTCTCTGGAGTTTGCCTCGCTGGCGGATTTCAAAAAACACGCCATCGATCTTTCATAAGGAAGGAAACGAATGACCGATATCGACGGCAAGACCCAGGCACCGGTGGTTTCGCAGGACCTGATCACGCTGACGCATATCATCTATGCGCTGCATGCCTTCAGCGTGCTGACGGCAGTTTCCAGTCCCGCACTGATAGTGACTGCCTTCCTGATGGGTTGGCCGTCGATCATCGCGGTGATCATCAATTACGTGAAACGCGATGAGGTGCGCGGCAGCTTCCTCGACTCGCATTTTTCCTGGCAGATCCGTACTTTCTGGTGGTCGCTGCTGTGGCTGGCGATTGGAGGGGTGCTGATTTTGGTGCTTGTCGGTTGGGCTATTCTGGGGCTGACGGGGCTGTGGATTCTCTACCGCATCATCCGCGGCTGGCTGGCGCTGACGAGCCGCACTGCGATGCCGATGCCGGATTGAAATGTCGGTTCGCCTTGACAAGTGGCTGTGGGCCGCGCGTTTTTTCAAGACGCGCTCGGTTGCGCAGCAGGCGGTCGAAGGCGGCAAGGTCCGGGTCAACGGCGAACGTGTCAAGCCGGCGAAGGAACTGCGTGTCGGTGATGAACTGGCGATCCAGATCGGCAATGCGGAGTGGATTATCCGCGTCGAGCAACTGTCGGACAAACGCGGTCCGGCAACTGTCGCGCGTACGCTGTATGCTGAAAATGAAGCCAGCCGCATCCGGCGTGAAGAGCAGGCGGCACTGCGCAAGTTTGCCGCCGATCCCGCGCAGGACATCCACGGCCGGCCGACCAAGCGTGAGCGGCGGCAACTCGACCGTTGGCGCGATCACTAGACCAGCCTGCAAGTAAGTAGACGAGGAATACGGCCATGAGCAACAACGCAAAAGACATCGACCTGGAACAGGCCGCAAAACTCATTCATGCACTGGAGCGTGATCTTGCGCAGGTGCGTGGCGGCGCAGCGGATGTACAACGGCTGCGTGATGAGGTGGAGACGCTCCGCAACGTGCTCAACTCCCCGGTGCAGCGCCATCACTGGGTCAGCGACAGCCTGCACGACATTCGTTCGCTGCTGGACGAGTCGGTGGACGAGGCGATTTACGAAGGCACCACAATCAGCCGTTATGCGGCCGATATCGCCCGCATACTCGGGCTTTAAAAAAATCAATAAAAACAGATAGTTGCAAGATTACCCGCGCTGGACCCCGGGTTTGCCGTCTTCCACCACGTATTGCCCGACATCAAAAACCCGTGACTGCGGGTCGGCCGTATCAAAGACCCCGCGGAAAGTGGTCTCCCAGCGCCGCGCCGTGATTTCATGTTTGGCGTAACCCCGGCGCTGGCTGTTGGCGAATTTCACATGCGGGTTTTTGGCGAGCAGCATTTCATTGCGTGCGCGGCTCGGACCGTATGAGGAGATCGAGGTCGCCACAAACTCGCTGGCCACCACCGGCGAGCGTTCATTGTCAAAATCCACCTTGAGATCGCAGGCCGCGGCGAAATGTACATCGCCGCCGAGCACGATCGGGTTGCGCACCTTGCGATCGGCAATGAACTTGAGCAGCTTTTCGCGCGCCGCGGGGTAACCGTCCCAGCCGTCGGTATAGACAGTGCGTGCATCCGCACCACGATCAGCCTGCGCCATCAAGGTGGTCTGTGCGATCACGTTCCAGCGCGCGGGAGATGTAGTCAGCGCCTGTTCCAGCCATTGTTCCTGAGTGCCGCCCAGCAAGGAACGTTCGGGGCGGCTGCGCTCCGTGCATTCCGCCACGTTGACCTGATTGCCGCCCCCGCGTCCCGGTCGCGAACACACCTGGTAATCGCGGTACTGGCGCATGTCGAGCAACTGGATTCGCGTCAGATTGCCCATCGCATGCGTGCCGTAGATTTTCATGTTCGGTCCGCCACCGAAAGTGCCGGGTGGCAGCGGCATGTGTTCGTAATACGCCTGATAGGCGGCGGCGCGACGGGCGAGGAAGGCATCGACCGGGTCGAGGTCCTGAGAGCGGTCGTTGGCGTAATCGTTGTCGACTTCATGGTCATCCCAGGTCATCAGCCAGGGGCAGGCGGCATGCGCGGCCTGCAGTTGCGGATCCATTTTGTACTGGGCATAACGATTGCGGTAATCCGCCAGCGTGTAGGGCTCGCCGATGTGGTGATCGCGCACCTTGCCCTTGCCCCAGGAACTTTCGTAGATGTAGTCGCCGACATGCAGTACGAAATCCAGTTCCTGTGCGGCCATGTCGCGATAGGCGGCGTAAAAGCCGTGTTCGTAGTGCTGGCACGAGGCCACCGCAAAACTGAGCTTGCTGCGGGCGTCGTCGGATGCATGCGCGCTGCGCGTGCGTCCGACCGTGCTGACCGCATCGCCGGCCATGAACCGGTACCAGTACCAGTGCGAAGGCGCGAGGCCTTTCGCCTGCACATGCACCGCATGTGCGAACTGTGGTGTCGCCAGCGTCTCGCCGCGGTTGATGATCTTGTTGAATCTGGCGTCAGCGGCAATTTCCCAACGCACCGGCACATTGGCGTCCGGCATGCCGCCGCCGTTCAGCGGGTCCGGCGCCAGCCGCGTCCACAGCGCCACGCTGTCGGGTTGCGGATAACCGGAGGCCACGCCAAGAGAGAACGGATTCTGCGAAAAGCGCGGCTGGGCGATGACGCGGCCGGCCGGCAGCAGCAGGGCTGCGGACAGCGCGGCGCTGCGGATCAGGAAGCTGCGGCGGGAAGCGGTCATCAGACACCCTTTAACGCGGCATCCGGAAAAACGCTGACAGGCACCGGTTGATGGCGGATTCGACGGGTTTGCCCCATCATGGGAAACTATGCTGACTTTTTCTGAATGTGGAGGAACATCCATGCGATCCGCATCGATGCTGCTGGTGCTGATGTTCTGCTGTGCGGTAATGCCGGCAGGGGCACAGGTCAATAAGTGGGTGGATGAAAAGGGGCGCGTGCAGTACAGCGACAAGCCGCCGGCCAGCAGTGCGGCAAAATCATTGCCGACCCAGAAAACGGCGCCCGTTGTTAATCCGAAAAAGCCGCCGCCCCAGCCCAAATACCACGTGCCTGGTGATCCGCTGGTGGAGCGCATGCGCGAAAACGAGGAGCGCCGGGAGCAAGAGCGCCTGACTGCAAAATGCTGGAAAGAAAACCTCGGCGATTGCAATGAGTCCGGCGTCATTTACGAAATCAGGCAGGAAGAAAAAAAGGCGGCTGCCGCAACCCAGAAGCCCAATCCCCGGGAACCGCTGCCGCCGGATTTCTGCAAGCGCAATCCCAAAGTCGAAGCCTGCATGCCCAAGAAGTAAAGGTGGCGCAGCATTCCGCAAAGTGCATGTCCATCTTTCTTAACATCATCGGTGCCGGTCGCGTCGGCCGTACTCTCGGGCGTTTGCTGCATCAAACCGGGAACTGTTTTGTTCAGGATGTGCTGAGCGCCGGGTTTGCAGGGGCTGAAGCAGCGGCGGCATTCATCGGCTCTGGCCGCGCCGTGCGCCAGCTGGATGAGATGCGTCCGGCCGGACTGTGGCTGCTGACGCCGCCCGATGGCGCCATTGCTTCCCTTGCGGTGGCCCTCGCTGCTGCGGGCAAGTTGCGGGAGGGAGATTGCGTTTTTCATTGCAGCGGTACGCATTCTTCTTCGCTGCTCAAGCCGCTGGTTGTGAACGGGGCACATGTCGCCAGCCTGCATCCGCTGAAAACCTTTGCTGAGCCCGCGCGGGCGATCGAAACCTTCGCCGGTACCTGGTGCACCGCCGAGGGGGATGCAATCGCGCTGGCGGTGCTGAGGCCCTTGTTCGAACAAATCGGTGCGCGGGTGGCGCTGATCGACCCTGCCGGCAAAACGTATTACCACGCGGCCAGTGTGCTGGTCTGCAACGGTCTTACCGCGCTGATGGAGACCGGCTTGCGTGCCTATGAAAGGGCGGGACTGGATAGGGCGACCGCGCAGGCGATGATGGAACCGCTGGTGCGCGAAACACTGGACAATGTGTTCGCGCTGGGAACGGTGGGTGCACTGACCGGGCCGGTGGCGCGCGGTGATGCCGATGTTGTCGCGCGCCACATGGATGCGCTGCGAACGCTCGATCCGCGGATCGAGGAGACTTATCGCTCGCTGAACGCCATTGCCCTCGATCTGGCCAGGGTGCAGGGGGGCGCTGCTCCAGCGGCCTTTGATGCCGTTGCCGCAGCGCTCCACGGCGCAATAAAAAAACAATAGCAAAAACAGATAATTGCAATGGCGCTCCAGCTCGTGGTCGCTGCACGGTTGTGCCGCAGGCGCTTGTTACAATCCCTGCATGACTGAACAGCTGAAACAACACTTGCCCGCCGTTGACGAATCCACAATAGCCGCCATCCGCACGCAGGTCATGCGCGCCATCGCGCTGAACCGCGAACCCGGTTATCACTTCGCCGGCAACTTTCTGGATCTGTCCTACGATCACGTCGGTACCGACCATACGTCTCTGTCGGTCGATGTGCAGCCCTTCTCATCGACGGTGGACGGACAACTCAGTCTTTCCGGATTTGCCATTCTCGCGGACCTGGCGATGGCCGGCGCGGTGCGCGCCGGGCTGGAGCCGCGCACAAGACTGGCGACCGTGACAATGAACATGCAGTTCACCGGCGCGCGTGCCGACGGCCGGCTGCATGGCCGCGGCGAGATGCATGGCTTTGTTGAAGGTGCAGCAGGCAGCCAGGGCGTCAGCACCGTGGCGATCCGCAACGAGGCCGGATTGGTATGCACGGGCACGGCGACCTTCATGGTGCTGAAACCGCCCAAGGGCGTTGAGCTGCATCCGGTACCCCACCGCCGACGCGGCGAAAATCCGACGCCGGACATTCCCGGTGGCAAACTGCGTCCGGATGAGAAAAAAATTCTCGCCGCTGCGGATCTGTCTCTCGCGGCGGTGCGTGAACACGGCGGCTCTTTTGTCCAGCACTTCTGGGGCGTGCAGGCGACGCATGTGCCGGGCGGTTCGCATTCAACGGTCAAGAATGGTCCGCATATCGGCAACCGTGTCGGCCATGTGCAGGGCGGCATCCTGCTGGGACTCGCCGCGGAGAATGCCATTGCTGCGCTGACGCCGCACTGGCAGCTCACCGCGCTATCGGCCTGGTACATCAGCCCGGGCGAGGGTCGTGCACTGAAGATCCGTTCGAAAGTCGTTCACCACGGCCGGCTGGTCGCCGTCGTACGCACCGAAGTCACCGGCAAGGGGCATGACGGCAAGCGGCGCAAGGTGTTTGAGCTGATGACCACCCACGCCTACCGTTCCGAGTAGTCATGCCGCTGCGCACGCTGACCGGCAAACATGCGGATCCGCGCAAGGGCCGCGGCGCCGGGGTCAATCCCGAAGGGCGTTTTGAGCAGGTCGGGCGCGAGGGTTATGACGACGGCTGGGAAAGCGCTGCGCAGGATGAGGAGCGTGCGCTGAAAACCGTGGTGACGGATGAGCGTGCAAAATCGATCATCGCGCGCAATGATTCGCCGGACATCCCGTTCACGCAGTCGATCAATCCTTATCAGGGCTGCGAACATGGCTGCATTTATTGTTATGCGCGCCCCAGCCATGCCTATCGCAACCTGTCGCCGGGCATTGATTTTGAAACGCGGATTTTTGCCAAGATCAATGCGCCGGAGCTGCTGCGCAAGGAATTGTCGAAGCCCGGCTACCAATGTGAATTGATTGCGCTCGGTGCCAACACCGATCCTTATCAGCCGGCCGAGCGTTCACGCGGCATCACCCGCGGCATTCTCGAAGTCTGTGCTGAGTTCAATCAACCCGTTGGCATCGTTACCAAAAACGC
Organism: Burkholderiales bacterium; assembly: GCA_044346435.1. Lineage (GTDB taxonomy): Bacteria > Pseudomonadota > Gammaproteobacteria > Burkholderiales > SG8-41. The sequence goes on along the minus strand of JBIIZE010000016.1, from coordinate 847 downwards.
GCTGGTCGAGCGCGACATCGACATTCTCGGACCGATGGCGGCCAAAGGCCTCGCCGAAGTGTTTGTGTCGGTGACCACACTGGATCCTGAACTGGCGCGTCGCATGGAACCGCGTTGCACCGCGCCGGCGCGGCGTTTGCAGACGGTGCGTGCGCTGGCGGATGCCGGGATTCCGGCGGGTGTGATGGTGGCGCCGGTGGTGCCCTTCCTGAACGATCATGAAATCGAGGCGATTGTTGCGGCAGCGGCTGAACACGGCGCGCAGCGTTCGGCGTACATCCTGATGCGCCTGCCTTTCGAGGTCAAAACGCTGTTCCGCGAATGGCTGGAACGCCATTACCCGCTGAAGGCCGCGCATGTGATGAGTCGCGTGCAGTCGATGCGAGGCGGGCGCGACAATGATCCGGAATTCGGCAGCCGCATGCGCGGCGACGGCGAGTTTGCACAAATCCTCGCGCGGCGTTTTGACATCGCCTGCAAAAAGGCCGGACTCAACAAGGCGCGGCGCGGTGAAGGCATGCAGCGTGACACCTCGCAATTCCGGGTGCCCGGCGCGGTCAAACAGGGTAGTCTGTTCTAGGGAAATACTGGAGGAGTAGTCATGCGGAATGAAGTGGCGTTGTATGTGGATGAGGCACTGGGCCGTTATGGTTTTCCCGACGGTCATCCCTGGGGACCGGACCGGCAGGATGCATTCTGGAAAGAGGCGACCAAACAGAAGCTCGACCAGTCCGCGGCGCTGTCCGGATCGCGTTCTGCAACAGCCGATGAGATTGCGCGTTTCCATGGTGAAGACCATGTGCAGCGTGTGCACCAGTTATCCGACCAGGGCCATGGCTCCATTGAT
>JBIIZE010000135.1:0-5889 GCA_044346435.1 Burkholderiales bacterium | reverse complement strand
GTCCTTGACGAAGCTTGCCACGAAGAATATTTCCGGCGTGATGGTCAGCGCGATACCGTATTGCAGATCAATCCCGGCTTGCCGGGTTCGCTGGCCCTGTGCGCCGTGCTCGAGCGCTGGGTCGGTCATTTCCACGGCCTCAAGGTGCGCGTGCAGCCGATCCGCGAAATTCCCGATGAGGAATGGCTGTGGCATGTCGGGCTCGATGTCGAGGCCAGCGCCATGCTCAATGAAATCTACGCCGGTACCGAAGTCGATGAAAACCGCATGCGCCGCGTGATCGGCCTGTTTCGCATGGATTTTGATGACCCCAATGCCTTGCGTCCGGAAATGCAGGGCGCCCCGGTATTTATGGGCCTGGCGATGACCGCGGACGGCGTGCTGCGAATGAAGCCGCAGAACCTGCTGATGAATCTGCCTCTGGCGAGGCGGGCATGAGCAGCGCCGGCGGAGACGGTTTTTCGTCCGAAGCACGTGCGGCGCAGGAGTGGCGGCGCATTGCCGGCATGCGCGACGAGGATGTTTCGCTGGCCGAAGGAGCCCTGTGGATTGCCGCGAGCGAATATCCGGACCTCGCCATCGACGATTATCTGTCCCGGCTGCACGAGATGGCGGCGAAGCTGCGCGGACGCCTGCGCGCCGATATCGCCACCGCGGAGAAGCTGCTGGCACTGAACCATTATCTGTTTGATGAGCTCGGCTTCAGCGGCAACGGTGATGATTTTTATGATCCGCGCAACAGCTTTCTCAATGAAGTCATCGAGCGCCGGGTCGGCATTCCGATCTCGCTGGGTGTCATCTATCTGGAAATCGGCCGCCGTATCGGCCTCGGACTGCACGGTGTTTCCTTCCCGGGTCATTTCCTCGTCAAATGTGCGCTGCGAGATGGCGTCGTGGTGCTCGACCCCTATAGCGGCGGCGTGTCGCTGGATGCCGAGGAGCTGCAGCAGCGACTGCGCGTCGCCGGCAGTCCCGTCGAGGTGGATGACGCGATCCTTGCGCATCTGCTCACTGCAGCGAGCAACAAGGAAGTGCTCGGCCGCATGCTGCGCAATCTCAAAGGCATTTATGTCGAACGTTCGGACTGGCTCCGTGCACTGTCGGCGAGCGAGCGGGTCATCGCGCTCACACCGGAGGATGCTGGCGAGGAGTATCGCGACCGCGGCAGCATTTATCTCAAACTGGAATGTGTCCGGGCGGCAATGGGCGATTTCAATACCTATCTGCGCCAGCGTCCCGGCGCGGACGATGCCGACGCCGTTGCCGCGCAGATCGCCGAACTGGCGCCGCGTGTAGCGAGACTGAACTGAAGCGGGCTGAACCGGGAACACCATGACTGCTTCGTCGCGATGCATCGTCCGTCGATCAACCAAAGGCCGCAGCCGTGCGCCGCTGCTTTTTGTGCACGGCGCGTTCATCGGCGCGTGGTGCTGGCAGGAGCACTTTCTGCAATATTTTGCCGATCAGGGTTATGACGCCTGGGCGGTCAATCTGCGCGGCCATGCCGACGACGAAGAGACTGCAGATCTGGCATCGATTGATGACTATGTCGCGGATGTGCTGATCGCGGTCGAGGAGATCGGCGCGGCGCCGGTGCTGATCGGGCATTCGATGGGCGCCATCGTTGTGCAGCGCGCCTTGCGCCGTTCGCAGGCGCGGGCGGTGTCGCTGCTGGCGCCGGTGCCGCCGCACGGACTTCTCGGCAGCAGTTTTATGCTGGCCGCCCGCAATCCTGAAATATTAAATGAAATCAATAGAATACAGATGTTTGACGGGATGACCGGCTCACCAGACCAGTTGCGGCGCGCGATTTTTTCCCAGCAACTCCCGGCTGCGGACGTCAAGCGCTACCTGCGGCGTATGCGTCATGAGTCGCAGCGCGCCCTGTTCGATCTGTCCTGGCCCCAGCACTTCTGGATTGAACGCACCACCATTCCGGTTCAGGTGATCGGAGCTGCCGACGATCTGTTTTTTCCGCCGTCTCTGGTGGGGGAAACCGCGGAACTGCACGGTGTGGCCGCCGAAATCCTGCCGGACATGGCGCATGCGGTGATGCTGGACGTGAACTGGAAGCAGGCGGCGCAGCACCTGAGTGACTGGCTGGAGCGCGCGCTGCGCTGATGCGGCATGGACGCGGCTTTGCGGCACGGCTAAGCTGTTGCCTAGCCCGCAGGGGCGTTTGAACGTATGGATCAAGGAGGCGGAATGGAAGCGTATCTGTTGTGGCTGATCATCGGTATCGTGCTGATCATCGTCGAAATGACGACCGGCACTTTTTATCTGCTGGTGCTGGGTATTGCGGCGCTGGCAGCAGCGGGGGCGGCCTGGTTCGGGCAGTCGTTCTGGGTGCAGGCAGTGATCAGCGCGGCGGTCGCAGTGGCCGGTGTGCTTCTGGTCAACCGTTACCGCAGCAAAGCCGATCCGGCCGCCAAACAATCACTCGACGTGGGTCAGAGCGTGACGCTGGAATCGTGGATCAGCGAGGCTGACGGTCTTGCGCGGGTCAATTATCGCAATGCGCAGTGGGAGGCCCGTGTCAGCGGTGAGCGTACCCCGGACGGCAAGGTCTTTTACATTCATGCCGTTGCAGGCAACACGCTGATGGTCTCATCGGCGCGGCCGCAGTGAAAAAAACCAAAGTACTTCACATCATCGAGTCGAAAAGGGAGACCGCCATGTTTCCGAAACTGATCATTGTCGTTTTTATTACCGGCCTGCTCGTGACCTTTGACCAGCGTTCGCTGGCGGTGCCGTTTTTTGTCGTGGCGCTGGGCGTGGTGGTGGCGATTGAATCCATACGCCAGGTGCCGCAGCAGATGGCCTGGGTGGTGGAGCGCCTGGGCAAGTTTCATTCCGTGCTGGAGCCCGGTCTCAATGTCATCGTGCCGTTTCTTGATCGCGTGGCCTATCGTCATTCGCTGAAAGAGACGCCGCTGGATGTGCCGGAGCAGGTCTGCATCACGCGTGACAATACCCAGCTCGGTGTCGACGGCATCATCTATTACCAGGTCACCGATCCGGAGCTCGCTTCGTACGGTTCATCCGATTACATCTCGGCTGTCACCCAGCTGGCACAGACCACGCTGCGTTCGGAAATCGGCAAGATGGAACTCGACAAGACGTTCGAGAGCCGCGATGTCATCAACCGGCAGGTGGTGGCCGTGCTGGACGAGGCAGGGCGCACCTGGGGCGTCAAGGTGCTGCGTTACGAGATCAAGAACCTGACGCCGCCGGATGCCATCCTGCGTGCGATGCAGGCGCAGATCACCGCGGAGCGTGAGAAGCGTGCGCTGATTGCCAAGTCAGAAGGCCAGAGGCAGGAAGAGATCAACCTGGCCGATGGTGAAAAGCAGGCGGCGGTGCTGAAATCCGAAGGTGATAAAACCGCGGCCATCAATCGTGCCCAGGGCGAGGCGGCGCGTATCCAGCTGATCGCCGAGGCGACTGCCGGTGCGATCAGCACCGTGGCGCAGGCGCTGAACGGCCCCGGTGGCAATCAGGCGGCCAATCTGGAAGTGGCGAAGCAATACGTGAATGCGTTTGCGCATCTGGCGCGGACCAACAACACGCTGATCGTGCCGGCCAATGTCGCTGACGTGGCAACGCTGGTCAGTTCGGCGATGGCCGTGATGGACAACGTGAAAAAAGCGACGCCGGGCGGCGCCGCCGGCAGCGTTACGGCTGAGTCGTAAGGGCCTCGACGCTGGCGTTCGGCCGGGACACTTCGTTACCGGCCGCAGCCTGCTGTTTCAGCATCAGTTCTTCTTCTGCTGGTGTCGGCTGTCCGCTGACGATTACGCTCACGGCGTCATTTGATTCCACCGGCTGGCGCAGATTGACACCGCGCGCGGCCGGTTGACCGGCATCGGCTCCGTCCTCTTTTTCCCGCGGCGGATTGCCGTCATAAATCAGGTTGCGGCGGCGCTGCAGATAGGCGTCACGCAGGAATTCGTATTCGTCGATGGAGGCGACTTCCAGCACCTTGCTGGCGTTGAGCAGTTCCGCGCGTCTTGTCACCAGGCGGAAGCCCTGTACGGCATTACGGTCGCGATTCGGATCGATATAGCTGGTGGGGTCGGTTTCCCAGTCAACAATCAGACCGACGGTGTCGCGGATGGTCCGGGGGCCGAGGAAAGGCAGCACGAGGTAGGGGCCGTCGCCGACACCCCAGTAACCCAGAGTCTGGCCGAAGTCCTCGTCATTTTTCTCGATACCGAGATCACTGGCGACATCCATGATGCCGAGGATGCCGACCGTGGTGTTGATCATTACGCGGCTGATGTCCGAGAACGCGGAGCCGATTTTGCCCTGCAGCAGGTTATTCAGCGCGACAACGATGTCGTTGATGTTGGAGAACACGTTGCTGATGCCGGTGCGTACGATGGCCGGAAATACCGCCTGGTAGGCCTGTGCCAGCGGCTTCATCACCACTTTGTCGACGCCGTCGTTGAACGAGTAGATGGCGCGGTTCATCGGCTCAAACGGATCGCGCGCATCACCGGTGCCCGTGGTTGCGCAGCCGCCGAGCATGACCAGGGCGGTTATTGCGCACACAGTGAAGAGGCGCAGGCGGCGGGCGAGGCGAAGCATGGTGCAATCCTTTTTTCGGGGAGCGACAGAATTCCTGATTCGCCATTATATACAACCATTTGCCCGCCGAGCCGGATCGCACCGTTTTTACCGTTTATTGGTCCCGGATTGGTCGGATGGCCTTTGTTATACTCGATTGGTCTCGCGGGGATGCCTCTGGCGCCCCCGCTTTTTTTCCAGCTTGCGCAAGGAGTTGAGTCATGTTGCAGAAAGCCGATCCGGGAGTCGAACTGAAGGACAAGAGCCTGTTCCGCCAGCAGTGTTACGTGGACGGCGCCTGGGTGGACGCCGACGACAAGTCGACGATCACCGTGGTCAACCCGGCGACCGGCGTTCCGGTCGGCACCGTCCCGAAAATGGGCGTGGCGGAAACCCGCCGTGCGATCGAAGCCGCAAATGCGGCATGGCCGGCCTGGCGGGCGAAGACTGCCAAGGAGCGTTCAGTCATCCTGCGCAAGTGGTTCGACCTGATGATGGCCAACCAGGAAGACCTGGCGAAGCTGATGACCGTGGAGCAGGGCAAGCCGATTGCTGAATCGCGGGGCGAGATCGCCTACGGCGCATCGTTCATCGAATGGTTTGCCGAAGAAGGCAAGCGCATCTATGGCGACACCATCCCGAGCCATGCCCCGGACAAACGTATTGTCGTCATCAAGCAGCCGATCGGTGTCTGCGCCGCGGTGACGCCGTGGAACTTCCCCAACGCGATGATCACGCGCAAGGCCGGTCCGGCGCTGGCCGCCGGCTGCACGATGGTGATCAAGCCCGCATCGCAGACGCCGTATTCGGCGTTGGCGCTGTGCGAACTCGCCGAACGCGCCGGCATTCCGAAAGGCGTGCTGTCGGTGGTGACCGGTTCCGCCGGCCCCATCGGCAAGGAACTGACCACCAATTCGCTGGTGCGCAAATTCACCTTCACCGGCTCCACCGAAATCGGCAAGCTGCTGATGCAACAATGTGCGACCACGGTGAAGAAAGTTTCGCTGGAACTCGGCGGCAATGCGCCGTTCATCGTATTTGACGATGCTGACTTGGCTTCGGCAGTTGAAGGCGCGATGGCCTCGAAATTCCGCAATACCGGCCAGACCTGCGTCTGCGCCAATCGCATCTTTGTGCAGGATGGTGTTTACGACAAATTCTCGAAAATGCTGTCCGAACGCGTCAGCCAGATGAAGGTCGGCAACGGCCTTGAAGACGGCAATCTGCAGGGGCCGCTGATCGACATGAAAGCGGTGGAGAAAGTCGAAGAGCACATCGAAGACGCGCTGGCCAAGGGCGCAAAAGTGCTCACCGGCGGCA
>JBIIZE010000134.1:0-5909 GCA_044346435.1 Burkholderiales bacterium | reverse complement strand
CAAAACATTTTTCCTATCTGACCAATTTTTTTCCATATCTGACCTTTAACTTATTTAAATTTTCTCTGACTTGCATCGAAAATCAATAACTCCCGCCCTCATGTCTGAACAGATAGCTATAAGCGAATCCTGATTTCAGCAACGTTCCAGACAAAAGATACATCAGACTGTCCAGAATATTCAGCAAGTGAAAAACTGACCATTCCAGTCGTTCTGAAACCGTCTGCCAGCGATTCCGTTTTATGCCTAAAATCAAAGCAGCCTTAGCGCACCGTCGCCAGACACTGATTCTTTGAGTCCTGCGAACGGATGCTGTAACAGTAACTTTTCTGATTCTTTGTTTGCGCCAAGCACATGTTCTTTGTGTCTTGTTCGCTGATTGAATAGCAATATGAGGTCTGATTTTTTGCTGTCGCAAGACAGTAATTCTTCTTGTCTTGATTCTGGATTGAATAACAGCGGGATGCATCAGCATATGCAACCGTCGGCAATGCAGCCACCAGAACAATCAGCAGTTTCATCTTGATACCATCGCTCGGTTAGGGTTTATATTTTTTTATACAGTGTATAAAAAAGTGGCTGCAATAGCGCGGAGGATTGCGGAAAACGCGGTCTAAAACTGGTTCAGAAAGTTTTGCTACGCGACACTTGCAGCGGAACCAGGAATTGCTCCTAGCGCGTCTATTTGAAGGTCGCAGAAAGCACTGGGTGTGCTTTCAAAGATGGGTGGTGCCTCGGGTCGGACTCGAACCGACACACCTTGCGGTACTGGATTTTGAGTCCAGCGCGTCTACCAATTCCACCACCGAGGCAATGCTGCGATTTTAGCAGTTCTTTTGGGATTTCGCCTCTTACTCGTCCCAACCCTCAAGTGAGCCACGAACCCTGTTCAGGTCCTTGAACATCTCGCCACCGAGGTATTTTGCATAGGATTCTCGAATGATTTCAGGTGATGTTCTGCAATTGGTGGCTACCTCATAGACATCTGCGCCATTGAGGAGTCGGTAGCAAATATATGTCGCTCTCAAGGAGACAAAATCCCGTCGTGCTGGCGGTTGCGTGTTTGAATACTTCAGATTGTTTTGACCCAGGACCACATTGAACATATCTCTGTGGTGTTTAGGGAATAATTTTTCATTCGATTTCTTTGGTTCTTTTATTTTTCGTCTTGTCACTATTCTTCTGTAAGCGGTGACTGCGCCATAGAAACTTTTACATGTTCCTGTGCCACGCTTGCCCTTGATGTTCCGAATAATGAGGAACTCTTTCAGCTTTTTTTCGCCACCCTCAATCGTGTATTCCTGCTGAATTTCGACATCACAGAATCGGACGTTAGACATCTCCGAAACACGCATTCCTGTGTTGGTGCCGAAGATGACATAGTCATAGAGTTCTTCGGCACCTTCTACCCATCTTGGTTTGACGGTCTTGAGGTGTTTGATGTGGCGTCTTATGCCTGCGAGTAGGGTTTTGTATTCGGAATGACTGAACCAAGGGCGTGGTGCATCAATTCTTGCGCTGTCATATGAGTCTTTAAAGACGGGTAGGGACTTGATTGTTCCTTCCCGATACGCATCATTTAGAACCATTCTTAGTGCGTTCTTGTATTGATGCAGTGTTCCGCGCTTGGTATTTGGATGTGTTTTGTAGATGTAATCTTTAAACTCAAACCAACTCTGATTGGTGATGCTCTCGATTGGCTTTTTCTCAAAATACGGCAGCACTCTTGCTTTGAGGCAGAGTGAAATACCTTTCAGCGTTGCTTCGCTACGTTCGCCGCGATTGACTGCCTCTTTATAGTTCAGCAGTGCTTTCTTGGTGGCGCTACCGAAAGTCTTGGTCGAAGTGACTAATTGACCGCTTTCAATTTGTGACTGCTTTTTGAAATACCACCGTTCCGCGAAAGACTCGGCAACTTTGCGGTTTTTCTCTTTGGTGGTTTCTCTGATGTGTTTTCCCTTGTGGTAGAAGCCAACCCACCAAAAGGGCGTGTTTTTGCGCTGGAAGATGTGAAATCTTCCGTCCATCAGATTGATTTTTTGGAGACCGACTGCGTCTGCCATGAGCTACCTCTACGCAAATTATCGCTAGAGGATAATAGCAAAACGAGGAGGAGAATGTGTTGCGAGTGTGTTGTATAAAAAACACAACAAATAATTTATAAAATACATATAAAACAACAACTTATAATTATTTTTTCAGTAGACCGAACTTGATTTTTAGTCCGGCGCGTCTACCAATTCCACCACCGAGGCACGGGGTGAGGGATTATCGGTCAAACGGCGGCATTGCAGCAACCATCCGCTGTATTCATCCAGTGTATCCGTCCCTGTATATCCGTCCGTATAATCCGCGCGATGCGTCTGGACGATTTCGATTACCACCTCCCCGAAGCACTGATTGCACAGTCTCCCGCGGCCGAACGCCGGGCGAGCCGGCTGCTGCATCTCGACGGTGCGAACGGTGCGCTGCAAGACCTGCGGTTTACCGATTTGCCGGGACTGTTGCGGGCGGGCGACCTGCTGATCCTCAATGACACCAAGGTCATCAAGGCGCGGCTGATGGGGCAGAAAGCCAGCGGCGGGCGTATCGAGGTGCTGATTGAACGCGTTCTGGGATCGCGCGAAGCGCTGGCGCAGATCCGTGCCAGCCACCCGCCCAAGGCCGGCAGCGAATTGCATCTTGAAGGTGGACTGATCCTGGAGATGGTTGCCCGCGAGGGCGAGCTTTACCGGCTGCGTTTCCCCGAAGAGGACGTGTTTGCCCAACTGGAACGTTATGGCGCCTTGCCCTTGCCGCCATACATCGAACACCAGCCGGGCGTTGATGACGAGACCCGTTACCAGACGGTCTTTGCGCGCACGCCCGGCGCCGTCGCGGCACCGACCGCAGGTCTGCATTTTGATGCTGCTTTGCTGGAGGCCTTGCGCGATCAGGGTATCGGTGTCGCATATCTGACGCTGCATGTCGGCGCCGGCACATTCCAGCCGGTGCGCACGCAGAACCTGATCGAACACCGCATGCACAGCGAGTGGTACAGCCTGCCGCAGGACACCGTTGACGCGATCAACCGGCATCGCGCCGCCGGCGGACGCATCATCGCGGTGGGCACCACCAGCCTGCGCGCGCTGGAGTCGGCTGCTGCTGCAGGGGAGCCGGTGGCGGGCAGCGCCGAAACCGCACTGTTCGTGCTGCCCGGCTACCGTTTCCGCATCGTTGACTGCCTGATCACCAATTTCCATCTGCCGAAGTCGACGCTGTTGATGCTGGTGTCGGCTTTCGGCGGCGTCGACAACATCCGCAAGGCCTACCGCCATGCGATCGAGCAGCGTTACCGGTTTTTCAGCTATGGTGACGCCATGCTGATCGAACGGGCGCCCTGAACCGGATACCAATTACCCATGCAATTCAAAGTATCAGCAACGGACGGCGCCGCACGCCGCGGCGTACTCGAAACCGCGCACGGCAACATCGATACGCCGGCCTTCATGCCGGTCGGCACCTATGGCGCGGTCAAGGGCATGAGCCCGATAGAGGTGCGCGAACTCGGCGCTCAGATCGTTCTCGGCAACACATTTCACCTGTGGCTGCGGCCGGGCCTCGATGTCATCGGTGCGCACGGCGGACTGCACCGCTTCATGGGCTGGGACGGCCCGATCCTCACTGATTCGGGCGGCTTTCAGGTGTTCAGCCTGGGGGAAATGCGCAAGATCAGCGAGGAGGGCGTCAAGTTCCAGTCGCCGGTGAACGGCGATGCCTGTTTCCTGACGCCGGAAGAATCGATGCGCATCCAGCGCGTACTCAATTCCGACATCGTGATGGCCTTCGATGAATGCACTGCGCATCCGGCGACGGTTGAGCAGGCGCGTGATTCGATGCGGCTGTCGATGCGCTGGGCGGCACGCAGCAAGGCCGCGCACGCCGGCAATCCCAACGCGCTGTTCGGCATCGTCCAGGGCGGCATGTTCGAGCATCTTCGGGACGAGTCACTGGCCGAGCTGACGAACATTGGTTTTGACGGCTATGCCATCGGCGGGCTGTCGGTGGGTGAACCCAAGCCCGACATGCTGCGCATCCTGCGCCACACCGCGCCGCGGCTGCCGGTCGACCGGCCGCGTTACCTGATGGGCGTCGGCACGCCGTCCGATATCGTGGCTGCGGTGACCGCCGGCATCGACATGTTCGACTGCGTGCTGCCGACCCGGAATGCCCGTAACGGCTGGCTGTATACCCGTCACGGCGTGATCAAGCTGCGAAACGCCCGGTACCGGGACGATCTCGGCCCGCTGGACCCGGATTGCGCCTGTTATACCTGCCGCAACTTTACCCGGGCCTATCTGCATCATCTGCAGCGAGTGAACGAAATGCTCGGTGCACGACTCAATACGCTGCACAACCTGCACTATTACCAGGAACTGATGGCGGGGTTGCGGGCGGCGATTGCGGAGGGGCGGCTGGCGGCTTTTGCGGCTGCCCACGGCACCGACCGCGAAACGGAATCATGTTAAAATACAACACTTTGGGCGCACCCGGTCGCAGCACCGATCGAATCCGGGGCGCTTGCCAACAACACGGAGGTTTCACTTGTTAATCAGTCCAGCTTGGGCGCAGGCTGCGCCCGCAACGGCGGCAGGCGGCGGCATCGAAAGCATGCTGCTGATTCTGGCCATGTTCGGCGTGCTCTATTTCCTGATGATCCGGCCGCAGATGAAGCGCGCCAAGGAACACAAGGCGATGGTGGAAGGTCTGCAGAAAGGCGACGAAGTCATCACCGCCGGCGGCATTCTCGGCCGCATCACCAAAGTCGATGCCCAGTATGCGACGGTGTCGGTGGCCGACAACGTCGAAATCCAGATCCAGCGGGCCGCGATCCAGATCGTACTGCCCAAAGGCACTCTCAAGACCATTCAGTAAGGTGCAGGGCGAAACCCGGCTCCGGCCGAAGTTTCGCTTTGCCCGCCTTTTGTCCTTCTACGCTACACCACTCGCGCGCCCAAAATGAACCGCTATCCCCTGTGGAAGTACCTGCTGATTGCTGCGGCTGTGGTGATCGGCTTTCTGTATACGCTGCCCAATTTTTATGGCGAAGTGCCTGCGGTGCAGGTATCGCCGCTGCGCAGCAACCTGAAGGCGGATGCGGCGCTGATGGCCAGGATCGAAGACGCGCTGAAAAAGGCGTCGCTGGAGCCCACCGGCATGGCGCTGGATGCCACCAGCGTCAAGACGCGGTTTGCCGGCACTGAAGAGCAGCTCAAGGCCAAGGACATCCTGCAGACCGCGCTGGGCGATGACTATGTGGTGGCGCTGAACCTGCTGTCGCGAAGCCCGCAGTGGCTGACGTCGATCGGTGCGCTGCCGATGTATCTGGGTCTCGATCTGCGCGGCGGCGTGCATTTCCTGATGCAGGTCGACATGAAGGCGGCGCTGTCGAAAAAACTTGAGGCCTATACCAACGACATCCGCGGCATGTTGCGCGAGCAGCGCCTGCAGTATTCGGGGCTGTCGCGCGAAGGCCAGTCGATCACCGTGCGCTTTCGCGAGTCTGCGCTGCGCGAAAAGGCGCTGGTGCGCATTTCCAAGGACATGCCTGACCTGGAATTGAAAACCAGTGAGGATGGCGGCGAATTCCGCATCAATGCGTCGCTGCGCATCGAGGCCCAGCGCAAGACCCAGGAATTTGCGCTGCAGCAGAACATCACCACGCTGCGCAACCGCGTCAATGAACTGGGTGTGGCCGAGCCGATCATCCAGCAGCAGGGCACCGACCGCGTGGTGGTTCAGTTGCCGGGCGTGCAGGACACTGCCAAGGCCAAGGACATCCTCGGCCGTACCGCGACCCTCGAAGTGCGCATGGTCGACGACGAGAAAATGGATCCCGGCACGCTGCAGCAGGCCAAGGCCGGCCAGTT
>JBIIZE010000435.1:0-5944 GCA_044346435.1 Burkholderiales bacterium | reverse complement strand
TCCCAATTGTGGAATTTGAAATCCGTATGAGGCAAAGTAGCATTGATAATTAAAAATGTACTTGTCAAAACAAGTCCTTTAATACCTCTACCTTAGTTTGGTAGCGGACAATAAAAAGAAAACATAACTTGGGGGAGACCATGTTTTTTCTTCAGATAAAAGCACAAGCCTTAATTCCTGCTCTGACAATAATTTTCATTGCATTTGGACTGCACGGGTGTGCCACCCAAGGCGGCACACCCGACAACGCGAACATAACAACCGATCCTTATTTGGTTTTCTCTAGTGCCCAAACGAGGCTTAATTGTGGATTGTCATGCGCAGGATCATACGGAGCCGCTCGCAGAAAAATTAAGTCATTGCATGACAGTGGGCAATGGAAGGAATTGGCGCTGGAAGTTTCTTACATTGGTTTCGATATTGATCAAGGCTACTACTATCTGGGGCGAGCAGCAGAAGAACTAGGATTTAGCCAGGCAGCCCGCACTTACTACAATTTCTCACTAAATAGACCACATAAGTGCGCCGGCTCATTTAACAACTGTGACGGGCTCATATTTCCACGTGACGCTCATGCACGGATTAATTTAATGAACGAAAAAGTAGCGAAAGAGGCTGCGGATAAAGCAGCTCAAGAAAACGCAGCGAGGGCTCAACGAGATGCCGCAGAACGAGCTCGAAGAGACGCCGCCCAAAGAGCAGCGGCCGCAGATGCCGCAGCACAAGCAAACAAAGAGAGGAGCAGGAAAGAAGCAGCTGAAAAAGCAGCAAGTGACGCCGCCAAAAGAAGATCTACAGAGACCTCTACGCGTAGCGTTCCCCAGGCAGAAAAATCAGGCATCACAAAATCAGTAGATCCAACCGAAACCTCGTCGGGAAGCAGTGAGCAAAAAAAACCCCCGTCAAGGGTTCGCAATGCATTAGAACTATAACTAAAAAACACTACCTTTAAAAAATCAGAGGGATCCGCAATGGTAAAAACACTGGAAGAATTTTTTCTCAAAATCTTCAAAGTTGTTGTTCTTGCAACAATGTCGCTACTACTAATTGCAACGGTTATTTGCATAGTAGTTGCGCTATTTAATTTAACCTCAAAAGCCAAAGAACCAGAGCCTGCAAAAGAGCCATTAAAAACAGAAATTACTCCAGATGATTTCCTAAAATCATTAACTCCACCACCCGCCCCCGCCCAAACTCCAAACCAACAATTGAAGCCCGGGGAGTCACCGCGCCCTTCTGTGCTGCTTTATCACGAACAAGCAAAAAAGATTTACGAATGTGCAAGCTCCATAGCCGGAAAAGCCGGGATAACTGTTGACACTTCAAGCAGCTCTGAAATTGCCAATCAAATTGAGAATCTTCGCAGTCAGCTTGAACGCGTAGCCGACAACAGAGTTGATGGCACAAAACAAGACGAAGCTGCATGGATTGACGCCGTGTCTGAGTTTGTGTGCGTTCTTTCAAACACCCCCGCCGTCATCGAAGCACGCAAAGCAGAGAAAATTAAAGGCATCGTGATACCAGCCATAAATTATCACCTAAACACATGGGAAAATAAAAAGAAAAGTGACAGAGATTTCCGTCTTAAAGAGGCAAAAAGAGTAGCCAGCGAAAGGGCAACAGAAGAATTGAGGGTTATCGGAGATCGGGCACAGGCAGCAACTTTAGGCATGGTCGCTGGCGGTAGTTTTCTTGCCTTTATGGCGCTCGCGCTTTACCTGTTACTCGCAAAAATGGAGACTAATTTACGAGGGATCGAAAAGGCTGTATCAAAATCTTAATAACAGTAATCTGATGGGAAGGAGGGAATTTCTCAGACTTTTATGGAGAAGCCCTCCCGCCATCCACACCATTAGACATACTACGTGTTGCACAGCAAGATTCCCTTCCTGCTTTCGCAACAACAGTCATCGCCACAATTCCGCCACACCCGATTGCGGCCAATAAGTGGCTAGCCATAAGAAACTCGATGGATTGCACTACCTTACTGGCTTGCTATGTTGGCCTACGGTAATTTTGATCGACCAGACGCAAAACCGTGACAGATCAAGGTGGTAGGCGCCACGGAAACGAATCGAATGTCCGGCCCGCCAATCGGGTTTGGTAAAATGCGCCCGTTGCCCCGGTAGCTCAGTGGATAGAGCAGCCCCCTCCTAACCGAGGAAAGTGATTTCTGTGAGTCCTGAAGGCTCAGTAACTTAGCCACTGTTGCAACGTCGGATCGGGTGTTCCGCCACAGTTTTGCCACACATCATGAGGGCAGGCTGTGGCAGCGATACGCAAACGTGGAAAGTCTTGGCGGGTTCAAATCCGTCGTCGTGGTCACCCCCCGCAGTTCAAAGCATTCGATACCCGTGTTGATGCTGAGGCTTGGGCAAGGCAGATCGAATCCGAAATGGACCGGGGTGCCTTCGTCTCCCGCGTAGAAGCCGAGAAAACCCTCGTTGCCGACCTTCTCGACCGGTATGAGAAAGAAATCACGCCGGGAAAGCGTTCATCTCGGGTAGAGAAATACACCTTGGAACGTCTCAGGACCGCTTTTGGCTGCTTGCCAGTCGCTCGGCTACGCCCGCAAGACATTGCCTCGTTCAGGGACCAGAGGATTTCGCAGGGGCTTGCTGGCGGCACCGTCATCAAGGATCTGAATACCCTCTCCCATGTCATCCAGACCGCACGCCGGGAATGGGGAATTAACCTACCCGACAATCCGGTAAAGCTCATCACCCGCCCCAAGGTGGCTCCCGGTAGACAGCGCAGACTTGAACCTGGGGAAGAGGCGGCACTACTTGCAGGATGCAAGGCAAGCGGTGCAACCGCCCTACCCTTGATGTTCCAGCTTGCGCTTGAGACTGCCATGCGACGTGGGGAACTGCTGGCGCTGGAATGGAAGCACATCGACCTGGAACGCAGGATTGCCTTCCTACCGCATACCAAGAACGGAGAGTCCCGGTATGTGCCACTATCGACTAAAGCCGTTGCAATCCTAAATGACTACCCAAGATCAGATGGCGGCAAGGTATTCCATCAATGGAGCCGCCCCGACAGCTTTGAGAACGCATGGCGACGTGTAGTTGCAAAGCTCGAACTTGAGGACTTCCGATTTCATGACTTGCGTCATGAGGCAACGAGCCGGCTATTTGAACGTGGACTAAACCTGATGCAAGTGGCTTCGATTACCGGCCATAAGACACTTCAGATGCTGAAACGATATACACATCTCAAGACATCAGATTTAGTAGAGCTACTCCGTTAATTTCGCAACAATTAAGCAAAAGTGCGACTTGAATAAACCAAAACTTTCTGACAAATAAAACGCAAAAACTCAATATCGTGACCCAACATTTCCGCTTCGCGAGAATAAGGCAGCAATAACTCGACACCCTCAGAGCCATCATTGCCCTTCGTGTGAACAATTTTGCACCGAATATCATATATGCGATCAGCAGTCTGATCACATAAGTCATGCGCCCTGTTTTGCGGATTCAACAAGTATTGAGAAATGCCTTTCTGTTTTGCCGAAAAAAATTCGGCGCAATCTTTATTCTCTGATAAAAATTCTTGAATTTCATTAGACTGAAGGCACTCCCTAATCGTAGCTTTTAGCTGGTCTTTCTCAGAGGCAAAACCCGCCCCATTTGAACGAATCGCGGTAACGACCCTTGTAATGTCAGAATCATTTTCAATTTTGAAGGAAGGATTTTTAATAATCGAACGAACTCTTCTGGATACTTCCGCATTAAAGTAAATTGGATAATAAAATTCAATTACTTGGTAGTAAGCCAAAAATTGCAACAATGGCATACCAGTTGCAGAGCGGGCATACCAATAGAGAGCCATTGGATCTGAGTCATACATATTTTTTGGAAACTCAGCCTTCTCGCCACTTGACCCTCTCGAAATCCGCTCCCTGAACTGCCTCCTCAATATTCTGACGTGGACATGCATTCGCAAGTCAATTTCAAAAAATAATGCATTGCTTATTTTTTGAAGCAGTTCGACTGCCTCGTCATGAGAAGAAATATCGGGGGAGCGGATCAACAACGACAATCCCAATGCATCAGAAGCTTGAGTTAATACTTTCGCCTCTTTACTTATAGGCGAAATACTAACTTCTTCAAGATCAGACCCCAGCGGTAGCGTCAAAGATAACTTCGACACACCCCCCTTAACTGCAACCCCCAACTGCCTGTGGACTCTAGATTGTATAAATGGTCGACCACCTGAAGCCGGGGCTGTTAAAACAGCTTCGATTGTCTTCTCTGAATACGAGAAAATCGCCGCATAACTTCCGAGCAAGGTGTAATTCTCAAACTGAAGTGATTCAAATTGCTGCAGGTCCAATTTGTCTAATAGAAAAATGGATCTGGTCTCTTTGCCGCACGGCATAAAGACATAAAGCGTTACGTCGTCATAGTCCGGTTCACTATCGTTTTTATATTTAATTTTTGCGGCTTCAAGTCGCGCGATTACACGGCCCAACAATGCACTGATTTCTGGGTCACCAGTGGTTTGAGGCTCATCACCCGGTAAATCCGACATTTAACTCTCCCATCGTGGAAGTCAGTCGAGCCAGCATTTAAAACCAAAACGTTCCATACATTCTGGCACAAAGATATCAAGGCGCCCGCGTTATAGATCCTCACGAACAATTTTCGTGTAAATTCCGCCAAAACTCGCTAACTGACGCTCGTATGGCTGGTGATTATCAACCTTTTGATTACTCGCTGGACCTGCACCAATGACCAGTTGCCACCACGTGCAGACCGAACGCCAAGCAAGTTCAAGTCTTGCACCATACGGCGCTGCGTCATCCCAGCAGCCTCGAACCCCTGAAACACCCCTCGCAGCCGTTCGGCAAACGCATCGGCTGCAGCCTTCCTCGCCTTAGCATTACGATTTAGGTTTTCCCTTCCAACCACCCCCAGATGCACACCACGGGCTTTCGCTGCAGCCAGCGCGGCCTTGGTGCGGACACTGATCTGGTCCCGCTCCCATTCAGCCATCACGGCGTGCATATGCAGCATGACCTTATTGGCCTCGGGCATGTCCGCTGCGACGAACTCGACACCCGATTCCAACAGGCCACTGATGAAGTGAACATTCCGGGCAAGCCGGTCCAGCTTGGCGATTACCAGCGTGGCCCGGTGCTTTCGGCAAGCTTCAAGGGCAAGCCCAAGCTGAGGACGGCGGGCCAGCGCGTTGCTGCCTTTCCCGCTCTCGACCTCTACGAACTCGGCAGAGAGCGTCCTGGCCCCTCCTTGAAGGTATCTTGTGACCGCTTCTCGTTGCGCTTCTAGCCCCAAGCCGGACTGCCCCTGCCGGGCCGTTGACACCCTGAGATAAGCGACGAACTTCCCTGCCTGCATGGTTTTCCCCTGTCTGACTACACGACGGAACGTCGGATTCATGTGCTCCAAAAGCCATCCTGAAGGAGGCAAAATGGCTGGACAAGGACTATCGGAAACTAAAAATGATTGCTAACCCCCACGTATTTGAAAAACGTTCCTTCATTCTGAACAACAAAGACACTTCGATTGTTATGGAGCGCATCTATTGGACAGTCATCGACCGCATAGCAAAGAAACATCGATTAACAATGCGCGGTCTTGTTCTTAACATCCTCACCTATAAGCCTACGAATTATCGATCCAGAGCCGGCTGGTTACGACTTTATGTCTCCGGATACGCCTACAGATTTCTCACCACCTCGCCAGAAATCCATAATCCGCCGAAAAGTCGAATGGAATGGAATCACGCTAAATTAGCGTTTGAGTTTCCAAAAAAACCATTTCTTTACGGTTAAAGATTACCCCGTAATCTCGCCAATAAAAATCGGTAACTAATTACCGATATCAACAGTAGTAATTAAAAAGTTACTGGCCAACTTTCAGTTTCTACAATCACTTCTCCTAAAACACAAAAGGAGAAGCCATGAGACACAATC
>JBIIZE010000424.1:0-2546 GCA_044346435.1 Burkholderiales bacterium | reverse complement strand
CGAGCAGTATCAGTTCGAAGGCGATTCACGGCTTTTCGACATGCCTGCCGACAGCATCGTCGAACAGTTCATCAAGCACCTCGAAACCACCGACAACCATCCGCAGCCCCTGTCCTACGAGCTGAATTCGGCAGTCAAGAAAAAGGGCGACCGCTTCGTGCTCGCCACCGGTTCGCTGATGCTGGCCAAGGGGGAAATACCCTTCCTGCTGATGATTTCCTCGGGCGAGGCCGCGTAGTCGCACTGACGCGACATCGCGGCAGCTAGGCGCCGGTCTTTCCCGCCAGCACTTCCGCCACATGCAGCACCTGCGTCTTCTGATCACCGCGCCGGCGCAGCCGGCCTTCAATATTGAGCATGCAGCCGAGATCGCCGAGCACCACGGCATCGGCGCCGCTGCCGGTGATGTTCTCGCATTTGCGTTCGGCGATATGCGAGGAGATCTCGCCGAACTTCAATGCGAAGGCACCGCCGAATCCGCAGCACTGTTCGCATTCGTTCATCTCGCGTAATTCAACGCCTTCCACCTGCGCCAGCAATGTACGCGGTTGCCGCTTCACGCCAAGCTCGCGCAGCCCCGAGCAGGAGTCATGATAAGTAATTGTTTTTATTGATGATTTTTTATCCGGCGTAAACCGTGCGACATTCACCAGAAAATCCGTCAGTTCGTAGGTCTTCGCCGACAGTGCGGTCAGCGCGGCACGCTCTTCTTCCGGAATGTCTTTGAGCATTTCCGGGTAATGCGCGCGAATCATGCCGGCACAGGAGCCCGAAGGCGCAACAACATATTCGCAGTCGGCAAATTCACTCGCGACCTTGCGTGCGAGCGCAATGGCCGAGACACGGTCACCGGAGTTGTAGCCGGGCTGGCCGCAGCAGGTCTGGGCTTCGGGCACCGCCACCTCGCAACCGGCCTCTTTCAGCAGTTCGAGTGCGGCGAAGCCGATGCGCGGTCGCATCAGATCCACAAGGCAGGTGACAAACAGTCCGACTTTCAAAATGGATACCCCAGTTGGAATGCTGCCGACTATATCGCAGGCCGCGGCCGCGCGGCACAGATCCTCACGCCAGTCGCCACGGCTGCAGATAATCGAGGCGGTCGCCGGTCTGCACGATCAAATGTCGCACCGATTTGTCGCGCACAATGTGCAACGTGACATCGCTGCCGGCGGCGCCGCTGGACCACAGGCTTTCATAAAACTCGCTCTGGCCGCCGATGGAATCGCCGCCGACGCCGAGGATGATGTCGCCACGCCGGATGCCGGCGTGTTCGGCCGGCGAATCCGGCAGCACCCGCGACACCACGACATTGCCTTCGAGCTGTTCGGTATTGAGCCCCAGCCACGGCCTTTTGTCGCCGCGGCGCCGGCCCGACTTCACCAGATCGGGCAGCACATCCTTCAGCAGATTGATCGGCACGAACATGTTTCCGGGAAAAGCCACGCCGGTATTCAAAGTGTCGCTGACCCACAGCGAAGCAATGCCGACCAGCCGGCCTTCGCCGTCGAACAGGGCCGCGCCGCTGTGCTCGTAGCGCGGCGGCGCCGTAAACAGCGCGTCGTCGATCATGTACTCCCACCAGCCGGTGAAACGCCGCCGCGACACCAGTGCCGCGCCGCTGACACCGCCCGCGCCTTCGTGACCGGCGACCACCAGCCCCTGCAGTTCGGACAGGGCCGAGGAATCACCGAGTTCGACCGGTGCACAAGGCGGCGCCGGTTTGGCACGCAGCAGGCCGAAGCCGGTGGCGTGGTCAAAGCCGACGACACTCGCCGGATAAATCTTGTTGTCGCCGTCGATCACCAGCACCGAGGCGGCCTCCAGCACCAGATAACCGATGGTCAGGATCAGTCCCTGGTTATCGATGACGATGCCGGTGCCTTCGCGCTCCGCACCCAGCGAATCCGCCGTGCGCGCACCCTCGACGGCACGGATCGACAGTTTGACCACGGCATCCAGCGGCGGTGACACCGGCTGCGGGATGCCGTTGGTGGCGCGCCACGCGGCGAGTGCGGCGCTGAACAGGGAGACCGTCATGGCTGTGTCATCGTCATGCCGGCGTCAGCGCCTCATAACGCACATCGACGACTTCAATCTCGACGATGCCCTTGGGCGTCGGCAGTTTGACGCTGTCGCCCGCGCGGTGTTTGAGCAGGGCCTTGGCGATCGGTGACACCCAGCTGACATGACCGCGCGCCGGATCAGCTTCGTCGATGCCGACAATAGTCACCGTGTGCGCCTCGCCGTCAGGATCTTCGTAATCCACCGTTGCGCCAAAAAATATCTGGTCGGTATCACCGCGCGCTGCGGGATCGACCACCACCGACTGATCGAGGCGTTTGCCGAGGTAATGGATGCGGCGGTCGATTTCGCGCAAACGTTTTTTGCCGTAAAGATAATCGCCGTTCTCGGAACGATCGCCGTTGGACGCAGCCCAAGCAACGACCTTCACCAGTTCAGGACGCTCGACATCCAGCAATTGGGTCAGTTCCTGTTTGATCCGGGCATAACCGGCCGGCGTCATATAGTTCTTGGGGGGCGGCGGG
>JBIIZE010000311.1:0-3425 GCA_044346435.1 Burkholderiales bacterium | reverse complement strand
CATGGGCAAAGTGTAGCGAAAACGGCTGTCCGTAACCGAAGCAATCCGGGTTGGCCCGGTCAATTTCATAATATAAAATGGCGTTTCCTCAATAATCCAATGCAACTCCCCATTCCCGTGGCCGAAAAATCCGCCAAACCGTCCATCCAGGTCATCGAGCGCATGATGCATCTGCTTGATGTGCTGTCCGATCATTCCACACCCGCCACGCTGAAACAGCTGGCCTCGGCGACCAAGCTCCATCCCTCGACCGCGCACCGCATCCTCGGCGTGATGGTCGACAGCCGGCTGGTCGACCGCATCGAGCCGGGCATGTACCGTCTGGGTATCCGCCTGGTTGAACTGGGCAGCCTGGTTAAATCGCGCATCAGCGTGCGCCAGGAAGCGTTGCCGCATATGCACGAACTGCACCGCGCGCTCGGCGAAACGGTGAATCTGTCGGTACGCCGCGAGGATGAAGTGGTCTATATCGAACGCACTGCGGAGAACAACTGCATGATGCGTGTGGTGCAGATTATCGGCACGCGTGCCCCGCTGCACATTACCGCGGTCGGAAAGATTTTTCTCTCCGCTGAAACTTCACAGCGCATCGCCGAATATGTCAGCCGCACCGGTTTGCCGCGCTTTACCGACCACACGCTCACCGACGCCAAAAAACTCGCCGTCGAACTCGAAGACATCCGCAAACGCCAGTACGCCTTTGACAATGAAGAAGCCGAGCGCGGCGTGTGCTGTGTCGGCGCCGGCATTTACAACGACGAAGGCAAACTCATCGCCGGGCTGTCGGTTTCCGCACCGACCGAGCGTTTCCGCAAAGCCTGGGCCGAATCGGTGCGTCAGGCTGCCGAGCGCATTTCACGCACGCTTGGCTACAAGCTGCCGCGTTAGAAATGGTAACTGGTGATTGGTAATTGGTAACTGGAAGGCACAGCCCCGTCACCACTCACCAATGACCAATCACCAGTAACCCGATGTTCAACCGCACCGTCGTTTTCCTCGACCTCGAAACCACCGGGGCGACGGCGACCCACGACCGCATCACCGAAGTCGGCCTAATCGAAGTCGACAACGGCCGATTCGTCCGTGAGTGGTCTTCACTGGTCAATCCCGGCATGAGCATCCCGCCCGGCATCCAGGCGCTGACCGGCATTTCCAACGACATGGTGGCGCTGGCGCCGCGTTTTGAAGAAATCGCCCGTGAACTGTATGAGGCCATCGACGGCCGCGTGCTGATCGCGCACAACGCACGCTTCGACTACGGCTTTCTGAAAAACGAATTCCGCCGCCTCGGCAAGACCTTCACCGCGCCGGTGCTGTGCACGGTAAAACTCTCGCGCAAGCTGTTTCCGCAACATCCGCGCCACAACCTCGACAGCCTGATGTCCCGCCACGGCATTCATTGCGATGCGCGGCACCGCGCGCTGGGTGACGCCCGTGTCTTATGGGAACTGGCGCAGCAGTGGCGACAGGATCCCGGCGAAGAAGCCGTCCTTGCCGCCACTGAAAAATTATTAAAAACAACAACGGTGCCGGCCGGCCTTGCCGACAACGCTTTTGACCACATTCCCGAAGGCCCCGGCGTCTATCTGTTTTACGGTGAAAAAGACGTGCCGCTTTATGTCGGCAAGAGCATCAATCTGCGCACCCGCGTGATGTCGCACTTCTCCGGCGACCATCGCGTCGCCAAGGACATGCGCATCGCCGCCGAAGTCAAACGCATCGACTGGATCGAAACTGCGGGCGAACTCGGCGCGCTGATCGAAGAAGCGCGGCTGGTCAAAAAACTATCGCCGGTGCACAACCGCCAGCTGCGCCGCGCCAGCGAACTGTGCGCCTGGCACTGGCCGCTGGACCGCCACGACGAAGCGCCGGAACTGGTGTCGGCTCGCGACCTCACCGGCGGTGAATTCCGCGATCTCTACGGCCTGTTCCGTTCACGGCGTACCGCGATCGAAGCCCTGCGCGAGCTCGCGCTCGAACACGAGCTGTGCCATTCGCTGCTCGGCCTGGAAAAACGCAAGGGCCCTTGCTTCGCCTATCAGATCAAACGCTGCCGCGGCGCCTGCGCCGGCGTCGAGACGCCGCGCGAACATGCCGCGCGGCTGGCCGCAGCATTCGCCGGCTTGCGCGTGCGCGCATGGCCCTTCCCCGGCCGCATCGGCATCCGCGAAACCTCGCCCGACGGCGAACGCTGCGACCTGCATGTACTCGACCAGTGGTGCCACCTCGGCACGGTAAACAGTGAAGAAGGACTGCGCGACCTGCAGGACGGTTCGTCGCGGCCGCTGTTCGACCTCGACACCTACAAGATCCTGACGCGTTACCTGTTCAACGGCAAAAACCGCCCGCAGATCGTACCGCTGACCGCAAGCGCCGCGCCTGCGGCATAATCAGCAGCGCAGTCACAAACCACACCATCCGGAGGAGGATGTCATGAGCAAATCACTGCAGGGTCTCATTGCTGCCGCCATTGTCGCGGCGTTCCCGATCAGCGCGGCGGCACAGGCGCAGTATCCCGCGAAAACCGTGCGCTTCATCATCCCCTTCCCGCCCGGCGGCCCCACCGACATCATGGGTCGCATGGCCACCGACATCCTGTCCAAAGCGACGGGCCAGCAATTTGTCGCCGACAACCGCGGCGGCGCCGGCGGCAACATCGGTGCCGACATGTGCGCCAAAGCGCCGGCGGATGGTTACACGCTGTGCATGATTACTGCGGCGCAAGGCGTATCGCCGGCGATCTACAAAAAAATGAGTTATGACCCGGTCAAGGATCTGGCCACCATTACGCTGATGGCCAGTCTGCCCAGCCTGCTCACCGTGCATCCGGCGCTGCCCGCCAAAAACGTCAAGGAACTGCTGGCCATCGCCAAGGCCAAACCGGAGGGCCTCAGCTATGCCTCGACCGGCAACGGCAGCAGCCCGCACATGCTGATGGAAATGTTCAAGTTCATGACCGGCGTGAAAATGGTCCATGTGCCGTACAAGGGTCAGGCTCCGGCCGTGGTCGACCAGATTTCAGGACAGGTGCAACTGGCCTTCAACACGGCGATCACCGTTCTGCCGCAAGTGGAAACCAAACGCCTGCGTGCGATTGCGGTGTCGTCGAAGGAACGTTTCCCGCCAATGCCCGACCTGCAGACGGTCGAAGAAGGCGGGGTCAAGGATTTCGACGGCGGTTCGTGGCAGGGCGTCGGTGCGCCGGCCGGCACGCCGCCGGAGATCATCCGCCGCGTCAATACGCTGCTGGTGAATGAACTGAAAACGCCGAACATGCGTGACCAGATGATCAAACGCGGCGCGATTGTTTCGGCCAATACGCCGGAAGAGTTCTCGAACTTCCTTAAAGCCGAAATTGCTCGCTGGACCAAAGTGGCGAAGGCCGGCAACATCAGTATTGATTAAGCATGGCTAAAGCCGTCACA
>JBIIZE010000133.1:0-6011 GCA_044346435.1 Burkholderiales bacterium | reverse complement strand
GCAGCGCGGATGACAAGCGCCCGTGGTTCAGTGTCTAATCCTGCGTTCCGCAACCGTCACCGACAGGATTCCGCCATGACCGAAGTCACCGCCGCCCTCCGCTCCGAATTCGCCCCGACCGGCACGCTGCGCGTGGGCCTCAACATGAGCAACTTCCTGCTCACCCGTACCGATGCCGCCAGCGGCAAGCCGCTGGGCGTCGCCCACGACCTCGGTCAGGAACTGGCGCGCCGCCTTGGCCTGCCGGTTGTTTTTGTGCCGCATCCGAATCCAGGTGCGCTGGCCGATGCCGCCAACAAGAACATCTGGGATGTCGGTTTTCTCGGTGCCGAACCGCAACGCGCAAATGAAATCGACTTCACTGCGGCCTATGTCGAAATCGAATCCACCTATCTCGTGCCGGCGGGTTCTGCACTGAAACACGCCGACGAAGTCGACCGCAAGGGTGTGCGCATCATCGTGCCGGCCAAGGCCGCTTACGAGCTTTACCTGACCCGCACCATCAAAAGCGCGGAACTCGTCGCCGAGCCGGGCGCCGACGCGTCATTCAAACGCTTTGTCGAAGAAAAATTCGATGCGCTCGCCGGCCTCAAGCCGCGGCTGATTTCGGATCAGGCCAAGCTGCCGGGTTCAGTGATCGTCCAGGGCTGTTTCACTGCCGTGCAGCAGGCGGCCGGCGTACCGAAAGGCCGCAGCAATGCCGCAAAATATCTGGCCGCCTTCATCGAAGACGTCAAAGCCACGGGATTGGTCGCAAAAGCCATTGCCGACAACAAGGTCGTCGGACTGAGCATCGCTGCAGCGGCCTGATTGCCGCGGCCGCGCCGGACGCAACTTGGGCGCGGTCTTGCGATCATCTGAAGGGTGCTGCCGGGGGTATTGCGGGGGAATGTTGCGGAGTAGCAAACTGCGGGGGTCAAATAATATGACGCCCGCAGTGTAACACCGCACTTGCGGAAGCGGCAAAGAGGGGCGTAAAAAGTCGCTTACGCCGCATTCCGCGGGCATCCACCGGAGAACGCCATGAATCGCATAGTCCACCTCGCCCTCAAGGTCGAAGACCTCGAAAAAACCACCAAGTTCTACGAAGAAGTCTTCGGTTTCTGGGAAGCCGAAACCCGCAAGACGCGTGACCACCTGTCGCGCCACCTGACCGACGGCGAAATCGACTTCACGCTGATCAAATACGATGCCGGCACCCAGTCCGCCGAATCCAAAGCCGCCGGCGAAGGCCCCTGCATCCACCACTTCGCGATCGAAGTCGAGGACATGGAAAAAGCCACCGCGCAAATCAAGAGCCACGGCTGCGAACTCATCAGCGAGCCCGGCATCATCCCGGTGAAGTTCCGCGCACCCGGCGGCACCGTTGCCGAACTGGTGCCGGTCGGCCGTTACAAAAAACCGGCGCGCCCGACCAAGGCCTGAGTTCCACCAGGCGATGTTCTGCCGCTGTTGCAAAAGGGCGTGATGAAAATCACGCCCTTTTGTTTTTAATACCGTCGAACTGCAGAATTAAAAGGCTTATAGGCCTCTGTTTAATCGATGGAATCCGCAAGCAGCCGCTTATGATCTTCTCCAGTGTCAACGTTGTAGTACACGACAACGTTAATTGCACAGGAGGTCGCCGCAATGAAGCAACTCGCTTTGCCGCTGCAGAACGACCCGAGCGCCGATCCGGCATTACGCCGGGCATGGATCGCCAGCCGCCTGCGCATGCCCTTCCATATCGCCATCAGCACACCGGCCATTGCCATCTGCCTGCGCCGCATGGCGGCCACTGAAAACCGCCGTCGCTGCGCGACGCGCTGAAATAAAAAGCCCGCGCATCAGCACGGGCTTCCGTTCATCACCATCGCAGCGTATCGCCGCAACACCATCAGGACGTCAATTCGCCGCGAATCTGCACGCGATGCATCATGCGGCGCTGGTTGTTATCAAAGGAATCGCGGCGATGGATCAGCGCGCGATTGTCCCAGATCAGCGTGTCAACGACCTTCCACTCGTTGTGCCACATGAACTCGGGACGCGAAGCATGCGCCCACAGTTCGTCGAGCAGACGTTCGCTTTCCTCCAGCGGCAGACCGAGGATATAGGCGTTGCGCCGCCGCCCCAAGTACAGCGCCTTACGGCCTGTATGCGGATGGGTGCGGAAAATCTTGTGGCGCGCACCAGGCGCCTCGCGCGGGTCAGTGACTTCCTTGAAGCCTTTGCGCATCTGGCCGGCACTGTTGTAGGTCTCGTCATGAATCACTTCAAGGCCGTCGAGCTTTTTCTTCAGTTCATCGGACAACGCGTCATAGGCCAGATACTGGTTGGCGAAATAGGTGTTACCGCCGGCCGGCGGCACTTCCAGCGCATGCAGGATGGCAATCGTGCATGGCCGCGGACGGTAGGACATGTCGGTATGCCAGATGGCCTCACCAGCGCCGAGGTTCCCCATGGGCATGCCCTGCTCCATGATGTTGGAAATCACCAGAATGTCCGGAAACGCGTCGATGAAGGGCTTGCCGATGGGGCTCATGCCCGGCGGTTCCAGTTCACCGAAGGATTTGCCGAGCGCAATCAGTTGCGGATCGTTGATCGGCTGACCGCGTACGACCACTACCAGATGTTCCCGGATCGCCTGCTGCAGCGTCGCGACGGTGACCGGGTCGAGAGCGGCGAGATTGACGCCGGTGACTTCAGCGCCGCAGGCTTTGCCGGACGGAATGATCTGCGGCACAAGCTGCGGTTTCTGCGCTGTGTTATTCATTGCTTGCATCTCTTGCTGTCCTTGAAAAAGTGTTACAGACCCGCCTGTGTCACGAACTTCGAAACCAGGTAGGGTTCAATCGCTTCGCTGCCACCTTCCGAGCCATAACCCGAATCCTTGACGCCGCCGAAGGGTACTTCGGGCAACGCGAAACCGAGATGATTGATCGTCATCATGCCGGTCTCAACCTGCGCCGCAATCGCGTTCGCGGTTTTCGCCGATTTGGTCCAGGCGTATGCGGCCAGCCCGTACGGCAGGCGGTTCGCTTCGGCTACGGCATCATCAAAAGTCTTGAAGGGATTGATGATCGCCATCGGACCAAACGGTTCCGTGTTCATCGCCATCGCGCTGGTCGACAGTTCGGTAATCACTGTCGGCTCGAAGAAGTTGCCCTTTTCGCCGATCGGATAACCGCCGGTCTGCACCTTGCCGCCGTGTTTTTTCGCATCTTCGACATTGGCCACCATCGCGCTCTGCCGGCGCGGATTGGCCAGCGTCGCCATCTTGGTGTCCTTGTCGAAACCGTCGCCGACCTTGATCGCTTTCGCGCCCTCGGTGAATTTCTCGACGAATTGCTTGTAGACGCCTTCCTGCACCAGGAAACGCGTCGGCGACACACAGACCTGACCGGCGTTGCGGTACTTCATGAAGGTCATCATCTTCGCCGCCACTTCAATATCGGCGTCATCAAAAATGATTACCGGCGCATGACCGCCGAGTTCCATGGTCACGCGTTTCATGTGCTGGCCGGCGAGCGCCGCCAGCTGCTTGCCCACCGGCGTCGAACCGGTGAAGGTGATCTTACGGATAACCGGATGCGGGATCAGATAGCTCGAAATTTCCGCCGGGCTGCCGTAGACCAGATTGATCACACCGGCCGGAACACCGGCATCGACAAAGGCGCGCACCAGTTCCGCAGGGGATGCCGGGGTTTCTTCCGGCGCTTTCAGAATCACCGAGCAGCCGGTAGCCAGCGCCGCCGACAGTTTGCGCACGGCCTGATTGATCGGGAAATTCCACGGCGTAAAGGCGGCAACCGGGCCGACCGGTTCCTTCACCACCAGTTGATAGATGCCTTCTGCGCGTGCCGGAATCACCCGGCCGTAGGCACGGCGGCCTTCTTCAGCGAACCAGTCGATCAAGTCGGCGCCGGCCAGTGCTTCGAGTTTCGCTTCACCAACCGGTTTGCCCTGCTCAAAGGTCATGTACGTCGCGACCGTGTCTGCGCGCTCGCGGAACAGGTCTGCGGCCTTGCGCATGATCTTGCAGCGGTCAAACGCCGACACCTTGCGCCAGGCCTTGTAACCCTGCTCAGCGGATTCCAGCGCGCGGTCGAGGTCGGCCCTCTCGGCATAGGCGACGGTGCCGATCTGCTGGTGATTGGCGGGATTGACGACCGGGAGCGTGCGGCCCGAAGCGGCAGCGCACCATTGGCCGTTGATATAGAGCAGAGTATTGGGATACATGATGTGGAACCTGTGGCTGGTTGAACGGAAGGCGAAGGATAAACGACTTTGCCCCGGCCGTAACGCAACGCCGCGCGGCGGGCCTCAGCGCGGCACTTCGCCGCGAATCTGCACGCGGTGGATCAGCCAGCCCTCGCCGGCGCCCCCCATGTCCTGACGATGGACCAGGCAGCGGTTATCCCAGATCAGCGTGTCGCCGGGCTGCCATTGATGGGTCCACACCAGCACCGGCTGCGTCGCCTGCGCCCACAGCGCGTCGAGCAGCGCCTCACTCTCCTCCAGCGGCAAACCGATGATGTAGGCATTGCGCCGCCGGCCCAGATAAAGCGCCTTGCGTCGGGTCTCCGGATGGGTGCGCACGATACGGTGCTGGGCGCCGGTCGCCTCGCGCGGATCGGTCACTTCGACATGGCCTTTGCGCAGGCTGCCGTCATTCAGCCGGCTTTCGTCATGCAGCAGCATGCGGCCTTCGATGCGCGCCTTGAGATCCGCCGGCAGGCGCTCGTAGGCCAGATACTGATTGGCAAACGCGATCTCGCCGCCCGCGGCCGGCACTTCCAGCGCATGCAGCAGCGCGATCGAACAGGGCCGCATGCGGTACGACAGCTCGGTCATCCACGCCGCCTCGCCGCGACCGATGGTACCGGTCGGCCGCTCCAGCTGCGTGCGGTTCGACACCACCAGATGTTCCTGCCTGACCTCATCCGCCTGCTGATTGAGCACACTGACGCCCTGCATTTCCGGCGTGCCGAAGAACGTGCCCAGCGCCAGCAGGGATTCATCCGTCAGCGGCAAGCCGCGCACCACCACTGCCAGATGTTCACGCACCGCTTCGCGCAGCGCTTCCGCGGTCAGTGGCCCCGGCGCGCTCAGATCAACGCCGACAACCTCGGCGCCGCAGGCATGACCTGAGGGAACAATCTGCGGAGTCTGCATGAATGAATCAGTGAATCAGCTGCTGATTTTCTTGAAGTAGGCCTTGTTGGCGACATCGACCACGCTCATGCCGGCGGCAACATCGCGATTGCGTTCTTCCTCACCGGCCGACAGCGCCTGCGCACGCGCCAGCACTTCGGCGATTCGCGCCTGCGGAATGAAACACACGCCGTTGTCATCGGCCACCACCAGATCACCGGCATTCACCGGTACGCCGCAGATCTGCACCGGCCCGTTGATCGACACCGTCTCCACGCGCCACTTGCCGGTCATCAGGCTGACGCCGCGCGCCCAGATCGGATAGCCGATGCTGCGTGCCGTCGCCACATCGCGCGTCGCGCCATCGACAATCGCACCGACCTCGCCCTGACGCTTGCCGACGTTTGCCGAATTGCCGCCGAGGCTGGAAATATGTTCAACGCCCTCGATCACCAGCACATCCCCCGGCTTCGCCAGATTGTGCGCCTCGATATCCGCCTGCCCCGACTTGCGCGCCATCGCGCCCAGCGTCGGCGGCACCGACTGCATGATGTTGCGCACCGTCATCACCGGACCGACCGTGCGTGCGCCCGGCAACATCGGCTGCAGCTTCGCCGCCGGAATCGCGCCGTGGATGCCCAGTTCGTCCATGGCGTCGGACACCGTGCCGGCGAGATCGGTCAATGCCAGATAGGCCTCGATCACAGCCTTGCCCGGCCGCGGAATGTCGAGCATGACAATCCGTTCGCGGGCGATTTTTCCGGTGAGTTTCGGTTCAGTCATGACATCCATTCCCTTATTCGGCCTTGGCGCCGGAAGCTTTGACCACCTTGGCCCATTTCTGGATTTCATCCCGCACAAACCGGCCGAATTCCTCC
>JBIIZE010000132.1:0-6017 GCA_044346435.1 Burkholderiales bacterium | reverse complement strand
CCTGCGTTTCGAGCCCCGCTCTGCGCTGGCCTCGGGTGATGACGGTCTGAATGACCTCCGGCGCATTGTCGCGGAAGCGCCGGCGCATCTGTTGGCGGGCGGCTGGCTGTTGTGTGAACACGGCCATGATCAGTCAGAAGCCTGCACGGCGTTGCTGCGCGAGGTAGGGTTTGGCGACGTATTTTCCGCACGCGATCTGGCCGGCATCCACCGGGTCAGCGGCGGTCGCCGGAAGCCGGAGTCCTGCGCATGAGCAATGACGAGCGCATGGCTGCGAACCGCAAGGTGCGTCATGAGAAAAAAGAAGCGTACCTGCGCGCGATCTATGATCGAAACATCGAGCAGTTTCGCGCCTCGGCAGGACAGAACGCCATTTCAATGGCCAAAGAAACACATGCCGCGATGGATGCGGTCATCCGGCAGGATCAGGCGAAAGATGCCGCCAGCGCGGGTATCCGCTGCAGCAAAGGCTGCAGCCACTGCTGTCACGAACCGGTGGAGATCTGGCCGCAGGAAGCCGCGCTGCTGATCGACGCCATGCACAAGGCCGGTCGTGAACTGGATCGTGAACGGCTGTTGCGCCAGAGTGCCAGCACCGTGCAAAACTGGCGTCAGCAGCCGCAGGCCGACCGGGCCTGCGTGTTTCTGGGTGCGGACGGCGCATGCACGGTGTATGAATTCCGTCCCAATGTCTGTCGCAAGCTGCTGGTGGTGACAGCTCCGGCGTTGTGCGACGCGACGCATCAGCGGCCGGACAGCGTCGGTCGCTGGTTCAGCTGGGAAGCGGAACTGATGGAGTCCGCCGCGCTCGAAGTGTTCGGTGCGAGTCTGATGCCGCAGGCCTTGCTGGCGGCATTAAACAGGAAGTATTGAACGGGCGCCGGCTTGACCGTTGCAGCTTGCGTCGGTAAACTTATACCCGATGGTTTTGATCAAGTATTTTGCTAAGCCTATTTCCGGAGTTATCCATGTCCGCTTTAGATGAAATCAAGAAACAAGTGACCGGCAACAAGGTCGTGCTGTACATGAAGGGTTCGCCCGATTTCCCGCAGTGCGGTTTTTCGGCCAATGCAGTGAACATCCTGCGCGAATGCGGCGTCAACCAGCTGTTTACCGTTAACGTTCTTGAGAACCCGGAGATCCGCCAAGGCATCAAGGAATACGCCAGCTGGCCGACCATTCCCCAGCTCTACATCAACGGCGAATTCGTCGGGGGCTCCGACATCATGACCGAGATGTACCAGAGCGGTGAACTGAAGAAGATCCTGCAGGGCTGAAGTTTCAGCCTGGATAAAAAGCCGGCTCGCGCCGGTTTTTTTTACGCCAGCAGCTGGCGCCAGGCGACCTGCGCCAGAAGAATCATCGCCATGGTCAGCAGCAGACGTTTCATCCAGACGCGGTAAGTTTCGCCATCAATGCGGCTGCGCACGCGCGAGCCGTAGAGGCTGGCGATGGTGGCGATTACCGCCAGCGGCAGCGTGACCAGCCAGTGCATCGGCGTGGCGATGCCGCTGGCCATCAGCGTTGCGAGCTGCGTGGATTTTCCGACAAAAAAGGAAATGTTCATCGCCGGCACCAGCATCAGCGGCGGCAGGCCGATGCCGAGGTAGTAGATGATCAGCGGCGGCGCGGCGATATTGGCGGTGGTTTCACTGAGGCCGCCGAGAAATCCGAACAGCAGGCCGAATTTCTTTTCGTTGCGCTTCATGATCGGCCACTCCGACAGTCCGAGGCGGTCGAGGTTGAGATAAAACAGAATCACGCCAGCGAGCAGCAGCGCGTAAGGGAAGCCCGGGAACAGCACAAACAGCCGGGCGCCGACTGCAGCCCCGAGCAAAGCCACGATCGATATCCACCAGAAGCGTTTCCCCACGCCGGCTGATCCGGGGCTGCGCAGGATGCTGACGATAATGGTGGCAATGCACGGAATCACTACCATGACCACGGCGAACTGCATATTGGTTGCCGCGGCGATCAGCGGCGTGGCGATCATCGGGAAACCCAGGCCCAGCGCTCCCTGAATCCAGCCCGCAACGGCAATGACGATCGCGACGTACGCAATCACCCAGGGTGACAGGGTTTCCAGTCCGGTCATGAATCAGTGCGCGGCGCTGTCGCGCGCACGGTGGAGTGCCAGCGCGACCACTTCGGCGATATGCAGCGCCTGGCGTTCCGAACCCTGGGAAATCTGTTCGCGGCAGCTGTAGCCGCTGGCGATGATCATGGTGTGTTCATCCGCGGCGCGCACTGCGGGCAGCAAGGCGCTTTCGCCGATTTTTTTCGAGACGTCGTAATGTTTGGCGTTAAAGCCGAAGGCGCCGGCCATGCCGCAGCAGCCGGATTCCGGCACCGTGGCGCGAATGCCCAGGCGTTTGAGCAACGCCATTTCCGATGTCATGCCGAACACGGCTTTCTGGTGGCAGTGGCCGTGCACCAGCGCATCGCCGCCGAGCTGCGGCGCGTTCCAGTCGCTGATGCGCATCAGGAAGTCGCTGAACAGATGGCATTGTTTCGACAGTTTTGCTGCGCGCGCATCGTCCGGGAACAGATTGGGCAGTTCGTCGCGGAATACCGACAGGCAGGCGGGCTCAAGCCCGATCACCGGTACGCCGGCGTTGATGTCATTGGCGAGCGCATCCATGACTTCGCGCAAGTAAGCGCGCGCGGTGTCGAGCATGCCGAAATCGTATAACGGCCGGCCGCAGCACAGCTGCTGTTGCGGGATGCTGACCGTGTAACCCAGCGCTTCCAGTACTTCGACCGCAGCGGCGGCCGAGCCCGGTTCAAAATGGTTGTTGAAGGTGTCGGCCCACAGGATGACGCGGCCGCGGTGACCGGAACCCGTTGCCGACGTACGCCGGCGCGAAAACCATTTGCGGAAGGTGCGGCGGGCGAATTTCGGGATGTTGCGTTGCTGCGCCACGCCGCCGGCGGCTTTGATCAGCGCGGACAATCCCGGTGTCGCCGCCAGCAGATTGACGAGGCGCGGGGCGATCGAGGCCAGTTTCGCCCAGCGGTTGATGAAACCCATGGTGTAAGCCTGCACCGGGCGCAGCCGGCCGAGATAATGGTGATGCAGGAACTCGGCCTTGTAAGTGGCCATGTCGGTATGCGTCGGGCAATCGTTCTTGCAGCCTTTGCAGGCGAGGCAGAGGTCGAGGGCTTCGCGCACGGCTTCATTGCGCCAGCCGTCATGAATGATTTCACCGCGCAGCATTTCACCGAGCAGGCGCGCGCGGCCGCGGGTCGAGAAACGTTCTTCGCGGGTCGCGCGATAACTCGGGCACATCACGCCGCCTTCATGCGCACGGCATTTGCCCATGCCGACACAGCGTTCGATCGCGCGATTGAAGCCTTTGCCTTCGAGGCTGGCGTAGGCGAATTGCGTGACCGGGCGTGCCGGTTTGTAGTCCGGTCCGTATTTGAGGTTTTCATCGGCGCGGTAGGGATCGATGACTTTGCCCGGATTCATCCGGTTCAGCGGATCCCAGATCGCCTTGAACTCACGGAAGGCCTGCATCAGCTCTTCGCCGTACATGATCGGCAGGAACTCGGCCTTGGCTTGGCCGTCGCCGTGTTCGCCGGACAGCGAACCGCCGTATTTCACAACCAGTTCCGCGGCGGCACGCAGGAAACTGCGCCAGACCTTGATGCCTTCGGCGGTGCGTGTGTTGAAAGTAATGCGTGCATGAATACAACCATCGCCGAAGTGGCCGTACAGCGAGGTCTGGTAACCATGGCGGTCGACCAGTGCCTGGAATTCCCGCAGGTAGTCGCCGAGGCGCAGCGGATCGACGGCAGCATCTTCCCAGCCGACGACCGGATCGGGTTCGTTGGGGTGGATGGTCAGCGCGGTGGCCGAGGCGCCCGTTTCGCGGATGGTCCACACGCGTTCGCACATGGCCGGATCGGTGATCAGCCATGATGAAGGTTTGACCTTGGCATCGGTCATGGCGGCGTAATGATCAACCAGTGCCTGGGCTTGTGCCGTCGCGGCTTCGACGCTGTCTGCGCCGAACTCGATCATGATCCAGGCATTGCCCGCGGGCAGCAGCTTGATGTCGTCCTTGCGCAGCCCGCGTTCGAGCAGGCCGCCGATGATGCGTTCATCCAGCCCTTCGGTGGCGATCGGTTTGAAGGGCAGGATCTGCGGCACGGCGTCGCCGGCGAGGTAGATGTCGGGGAAACCCAGCACCAGGATTACCCGCGACTGCGGACTGTCAACGAGTCGCGTCTTGGCGCCCAGCGTGAATACGCAGGTGCCTTCGGTGCCGACCAGTGCGCGAGCGACGTTGAAACCGTTTTCCGGCAGCAGCTGGTCGAGGTTGTAACCGGAAACGCGGCGTTTGATTTTCGGAAAGCGTTTGCGGATCAGGTCGGCGTATTTGTCGCGCAGGTCGCGCAGCTGGGCGTAGATTTCACCGCGGCGGCCGCCGGCGCGGATGATGCGCACCAGTTCGTCTTCACTGGTGGGGCCCACGGTCAGGCGCAGGCCGTCGTAGGTAATGATGTCCAGCGTCTCGATATTGTCGACGGTTTTGCCGGCCATCACCGAATGCGCGCCGCAGGAATTGTTGCCGATCATGCCGCCCAGCGTGCAGCGGCTGTGTGTTGCCGGATCGGGGCCGAAGGTCAGTTCATGTTGTTCCGCGGCGTCGCGCAGTGCGTCACAGACGGCGCCGGGCTGGACTGTTGCGGTGCGGGTCGCGGGATCAACCGATAGCACCTTGTTCAGGTATTTGGTGGTGTCGATGACCACGGCGACATTGACGCACTGGCCGTTCTGCGAAGTGCCGCCGCCGCGCGGCAGGATCGGCACGCCGTGCTCGCGGCAGATGTCGAGGGTGGTGACGATGTCCTCAATGCTCCGCGGGATCACGACGCCGATGGGGATCTGGCGGTAGTTGGAGGCGTCAGCGGAGTAGGCGGCGCGGGCGCCGGCGTCGAAGCGGACTTCGCCGGAAATGCGCTGGGTTAACTGTCGGGCGAGTGCTTCAGTGTCGGCCGTGACCGGCAGACGATGACCTTCAACGGGGGCGTTCAATGGTGCTCCGGGGAAAACGGCAGGGGGGCGCTGGATATCATCGCGTCCCGGTGATTGTAACTTGAGCCGCCGGAGGTCATGAAATCACTGCCAAAACAAGGGCTTGGCAGCTGGTGTGGATTACCGCTGCCGGCAATTAATTCTTTTAAAAACAACAACTTACTATTCTTCGTGCAAGCGTTTACACGGAATGGCGGCGCGTCGTATCATTCGTGACTCCCGGCGCGACCCATGACCGGGAAGGCAGGTCTTTCAGGTTGCCGCGGTCCGCGAAGCAGACGGGCACGGCGCGCTTCTATATCCGGAGGAAATTCGCAATGAGCTCGATGTCAGACAACAAGAATACCGCCAAGGCCGGCGGCAAGATACGCATGACCCCCTCCGAGGCGTTTGTCGAAACGCTGGTGGCGCAGGGCGTCAAGGACACTTTCGGCATCGTCGGCTCGGCCTATATGGATGCGCACGACCTGTTTCCGCTGGCCGGCATCCGTTTCCTGTCGGTGGCGCATGAACAGAATGCGGCGCATATGGCCGACGGTTATTCGCGGGTGACGGGCAAACACGGCGTGTGTATTGCGCAGAACGGCCCCGGCATCACCAACTTCGTGACCGGCATTGCCGCCGCCTACTGGGCGCATTCGCCCGTGGTCTGCGTGACCCCGGAATCCGGCAGCATGTCCATGGGCCTCGGCGGTTTCCAGGAAACCGAGCAGATGCCGATTTTTTCGAAAATCACCAAATGGCAGGTGCACGTCAACTCGCCGCTGCGCATTGCCGAACTGACCGGTCGTGCCTTTGACATCGCGATGGCCGAACGTGGCCCGGTGCAGGTCAATATCCCGCGCGGCTATTTCTATGGCGAGGGCGAATACGAGATTCCGCAGCCGCACAAGCTGGAGCGCGGCGCCGGTGGTCCGGAGTCGCTGGATGCAGCGGCGCGCATGCTGGCCAAGGCCAAGTTCCCGGTGATCCT
>JBIIZE010000179.1:0-4967 GCA_044346435.1 Burkholderiales bacterium | reverse complement strand
GCCAGGGTCGGACGGCCTTCCGCGCTGCGGCAGCTGTTGAGCATGGTGACAGCGACATCATTGAATGACTGCGCCGCACCGGTGCCGCAATTGAAGATGCCGGACTTGTCCGGGTTCTGCAGGAAAAACAGATTGACCTTGACCACGTCCTCGACGGACACAAAATCCCGGCGCTGTTCGCCATTGCCGTAACCGCCGCTGCCTTCAAACAGCCGCACATGCGAGTCGGCGTGATACTGGTTGAAGAAGTGATAGGCCACCGATGCCATGCGGCCTTTGTGCTGCTCACGGTCGCCATAGACATTGAAATAGCGCAGGCCGACGACCTGCGATCCCGCCACCGGCAACCGGCGCACCCGCTGATCAAACAGCAGCTTGGAGTAACCATAGACGTTCAGCGGGCCTTCGCAGACCGGGTCTTCGCGGAACTCGGTGTGCGAGCCATAAGTCGCTGCTGAAGAGGCATAAATAAACGGCACCTGCTCCGACTGGCAAAAATCCAGCAAGGTGCCGGAATAGGCGTAATTGACATCCATCACGTATTTTCCGTCGCTCGCCGTGGTATCCGAGCAGGCGCCTTGATGGAATATTGCCTTGATGCCGCGGCGGAACTGTCCGGCGCGAATTCGCGCAAGGAAGTCATCCTTGTCGAGGTAATCAGTAATCGCGCAATCCACGAGATTGCGGAATTTGTCGCCCTGGGTCAGGTCATCCACGGCCAGCACATTGTTGATGCCCTGGGCGTTAAGCCCCTTGACCAGATTCGATCCGATAAAACCCGCCGCTCCCGTCACCACATAAACCATGCTCACTCCTTCGCCTGCGCGGGAAACAGCTCTTCGGGATAAACCACTGCCGTACCGAACTTGCCGACGACAATGCTCGCGGCGCGGTTGGCAATTCGCACTGCACTTTCCATGTCCTCGCCCGCTGCCAGCATGACGGCGATCGTGGCGATCACCGTATCGCCGGCGCCGCTGACGTCATAGACTTCGCGCGCCTGCGCCGGCACATGCAGCCGGCTGCCGCGACGGTACAAGGTCATGCCTTCTTCGCTGCGTGTCACCAGTAACGCGCCAAGACCCAAGCGCTGGCGAAGTGTCTGCGCCTTGCTGTTGAGCATGGCCTCGCTGGTCCAGCGCCCCGTCACCGCACGCAGTTCAGCGCGGTTGGGCGTCACAAGTGTGGCGCCGCGATAACGTGAATAGTCTTCGCCTTTGGGGTCTACCAGCACCGGAATGCCGCGTTTACGGGCCAATGCGATCATTTTGGCGATATGCGCCAAGCCGCCCTTGCCGTAATCGGAAAGAATCACCACATCGGCAGTCTTCAGCAGTCGCTGGTAATCCTTGAGTTTCGACGCCAGCACTTCATGGCTGGGCACGGTTTCGAAATCAGCGCGCAGCAACTGCTGCTGACGGCCGATCACGCGCAGTTTCACGGTAGTGGAGATAGTGGCGTCGGCATGCAGACTGGTCGCCACTTTTTCCCGGCGCAGCAGCTGCTGCAGACTGCGCCCAGGCTCATCCCGACCGACCACAGACAGCAATGAAGTTTTCGCGCCCAACGCAGCCGCATTGCGCGCCACGTTGGCCGCGCCGCCCGGCCTGTCCTCAATGCGATCGACCTTGACGATGGGCACCGGCGCTTCGGGTGAAATCCGGCTGACGTCACCAAACCAGTAACGGTCGAGCATGACATCGCCGACGACCAGCACGCGTCCGCGGCGGATGGCCGCACTTTTGATTTTTCCGGACTTGATCATGAGACCGCTATTTTACCGGCCGCAGCCAGTTCAATATCGGCGTTGATGCGATCCAACACTGCCAGCGGATCAGCGGCCTTGGTAATCGGCCGGCCAACCACCAGATAATCCGCACCATTGGAAACAGCCATCTGCGGCGTCACCACTCGTTTCTGGTCATCCTGGGCAGAATCAGCCAGCCGGATACCCGGCGTCACCAGACAGAAATCCGGTCCGCAGGCTTGCCGCAATCGTTGCGCTTCCTGCGCTGAACAAACCACCCCGTCAAGACCGCTGGAAGCCGCCAGACGCGCCAAACGTTCCACCAGAACTGCCGGTTCTTCGTTCTGGCCCGTCTCGCGCAAATCCTCCGCACCCATGCTGGTCAGCACGGTGACCGCAATCAGTCTGGGCGGCTTAGCCTGCCCCGCCAACGCCTCCCGCGCAGCCTGCATCATCGCTCGACCGCCACCGGCATGCACATTGATCATCCATGCGCCCAGTCCTGCAGCCGCCTTGCAGGCCGCAGCAACCGTATTGGGAATATCGTGGTATTTCAAATCAAGGAAAACGTCAAAACCGTCGTCGACCAATTGCTCAACCAACGCAGGGCCTGCAACCGTAAACAGCTCCTTGCCGACCTTGAGACGACAGCGCCTGGCGTCCA
Organism: Burkholderiales bacterium; assembly: GCA_044346435.1. Classification (GTDB taxonomy): domain Bacteria; phylum Pseudomonadota; class Gammaproteobacteria; order Burkholderiales; family SG8-41. The sequence continues at coordinate 2,556 of JBIIZE010000179.1, read as the reverse complement.
GACGCTGCGCAAATGCCAGCGCTTCCGCAGCGGTGGCATAGTCAAGCGCGACAATTACACGCGGCCCGAGGTTTTTTCTGCTCATGCGGATAATCCCTTCGCTACGGCGCGCTTCACGCCGGTATCCCTTTTTCTTCGGTGCGCCGCGGCGCATAGGTTTCCCATTCGCCGCAGGCCGGGCAATGCCAGTAGAACTGCCGGGCGCGGAAGCCGCAATGTTCGCATTTGTACATCGCAAGGCTGCGCGTGTGCTGGTGGATCAACTGCTTGATCAACTGCAGATCATGGCGCTTCTCCGCAGGGGCCTCCAGCAATTGCGCTTCGAGCAGTTTATCGAGCCCGAGCAAGGTCGGCGTGCGGCGCACTTCATCCCGCACCAGACGGTAAGCCGCCGGCGCATCGCCGGTGGCCAGTGTTGCCTGATAAACCATGTCGAGCAGATCCAGCGACGCGTATTTTTCGAGATAACCGCGCAGCAGATTCAGCCCCTCTTCCGGCTTTCCCTCATCGCGATAAGCCGTCAGCAGCCGTTCGGCAACCAGAGACAGATAGGCCGGATTCTGCGATTCGATACGCTGCCAGATCGCGATGGCCGCCGTACGATTGCCCTGATCACGCTCCAGATCGCCGAGCAGCATGTTGGCACGCACGCAGGTCCGGTGATGCGCCAGCGCGGCATCCAGATGCGGTCGCGCTTCGGCCGGACGCGATTGCATCAGCGCCCGCGCAGCCATCTCACAGCAGAAATTGGCAATTTCCTTCTGATACGAACGCCCGCTCAACCCCTCCAGCTTTTCCGCGATGCCGATGGCCTTGTGCCAGTCTTTTTCCTGCTCATAGATTTCCAGCAGGAAACGCAACGCGGCTTCCGAGTGTGCGGTGCCTTCCAGCTTCAGGAACAGTTCTTCCGCACGGTCAAGAAGCCCCGCCTTCAGGTAATCCTGCGCCAGTTCCAGCAAGGCCTGCAGCTTCTGCTCCTGCGCCAGATCCTCGCGCTCGGCGAGATTCTGGTGCATGCGGATGGCGCGTTCGACTTCGCCGCGACGGCGGAACAGGCTGCCCAGCGCAAAGTGGAGCTCGATTGTTTGCGGATTGACCCGCGCCACTTCGATGAAGGCCTCGATCGCCTTGTCGGGCTGCTCATTGAGCAGGAAATTGAGGCCCTTGAAATAGGATGCCGGCAACAACCGCGATTCCGAAACGATCTGGCGGATATCGACGCGCGCAGCCAGCCAGCCCAGCGCGAAAAACAGCGGCAATGCCAGTAACCACCAGAGTTCGATATCCATGGCGTCAGCGGATCACAGAAGGTCGGATGGCGGCAACAGCGGTGCGTCGGCCGGCTGCTGAACCGCACGCAGTTCGCGCTTCAGGGCGGCCACCTGGCGACGCAGACGCAACGCCTGGAACAATCCCACCAGCAACCCGATCAGGGCGCCGATGCAAACCGCTACCAGCAACACCAGCACCAGCGGCGCCTGCCACTGATAACCGAGGTAGTAGCGCACGGTCACCGGATCCGTGTTTACAAGTGCAAACGACAGGATCAACAGGAACAGAAAGAGCTTGATTATCCACATGAGGTAGTGCATGGCCCGCTGAGAATATCACGCTCGCCCCTCGCCCACGAAGCCGTTGACCATAAAAAAGCGGCATGACCGTGAGGCCATGCCGCTGGAGGGAACGATGCCTGATCGCTCTCTATTTCTTGACGTCTACGCGTTCGCGCAGTTCCTTGCCGGCCTTGAAATGCGGCACGTATTTGGCGGGAACCTGCACGCGCTCACCGGACTTGGGATTGCGACCGGTGCGCGGCGGTCGATAGTTGAGACCGAAACTGCCAAAACCCCGAATTTCGATGCGCTGGCCCTGCGACAGACTCTTGCCCATCGCATCCAGAATCATCTTCACTGCCAGTTCGGCGTCCTTGGCCACAAGCTGCGGATAACGTGCCGCCAGTTTCGCGATCAACTCCGACTTGGTCATGATGCTCCCTTATTGTTGAGTATTGGCTGTGTCCAGCTTGGCCTTGAGCAGCGCACCAAGGTTGGTCGTGCCCGTGCTCGCCTGTTTGTCCGAGGCCAGTTTCTGCATGGCTTCGGTATCTTCTGCAAGGTCTTTTGCCTTGATTGACAGGTTGATCGTGCGATTTTTGCGGTCGACGTTGATGATCATCGCCGTAACCGAGTCGCCTTCTTTGAGCTTGGTGCGAATGTCTTCCACGCGATCGCGCGAAACTTCCGACGCGCGCAGGTAGCCTTCCATGTCGCCATCGAGATGGATCACGGCGCCTTTGGCATCGATCGACTTGACCGTGCCGGTGACAACCGAGTTTTTCTCGTGGCCGCCGACGTAGCTGGAGAAGGGATCCCCTTCCAGCTGCTTCACGCCCAGCGAAATGCGCTCGCGCTCGACATCGATCGACAGAACCTGGGCTTCAACTTCCTCGCCCTTCTTGTAATTGCGCACGGCTTCTTCGCCGGCCTCGTTCCACGAAAGGTCGGACAGGTGAACCAGACCGTCGATACCGCCGGCCAGGCCGATGAAGATGCCGAA
>JBIIZE010000141.1:0-5650 GCA_044346435.1 Burkholderiales bacterium | reverse complement strand
GGATGCTCCAGGAGCATCCGGAAGGTCTTTTTATGGCAATGCGGCTATATTAAATTTCATCAATAAAAACAATTAGTTATTTTGATAACTAACAGTTCGACTTAGGTATTTTCGCCCGCCGCCTTCCGACGGCCTTGGGGTCAGGTTGAGCCGTATGCCACATGGAGAGATGGTTGTGGATCAATGGCGGGCAACGTGTGAAATTGCCCCTCGTTTTCGGGGTCCGGTCTTCCAGATCGCTGCCCCGTCCGGCAAACAACCGTATTTCCAGTACGAGGAGAGCAGTCGATGGACACACCGAGCAAGCCCGCGCCAGACAACAAGCAGAAGCCCGAGGGCACCGCTGCAAAACAGGATGGCGCCGGGGTCATCGTTGACTACTTGATCCGCGAAAAAGTGCCCTATGTATTCGGTCTTTGCGGACACGGCAACATCGGCTGCCTCGATGCACTGCATGCGCGGTCCGACGAGATCAAGACCATTTCTGTACGCCACGAAAGCATCGCCGGCTTCATGGCCGATGTGTTTTATCGCGTTTCGGGACAACCGATCGCGACGCTGACTTCCTGCGGACCGGGTTCGGCCAACATGCCGATTTCGCTGGCCAATGCGTTTTTTGACTCGGTGCCGTTTTACGCGATTACCGGCAATGTGCCGACCAGCCAGTTCAACCGCGGCGCCTTCCAGGAAACCTATCGTCACCATCAGGCTGATTTTCCGTCGACGGTGCGCGCTTATTGCAAGCGGGTGTTCCAGCCGACTACGGCGGCGCAGTTGCCGATCGCTGTGCGTCAGGCCTGGAAAACCATGGTCACCGGGCGTCCCGGCCCGGTGGTGCTGGATGTGCCTTTCGATATTTTCAACGAACCCATACCCGAAGAGACGCCGCGTCCCGAGGATTGGAATTCGAACATCTCCTGCCGTTGCGGCGCCGATCCCGAGGGCGTGGCCAAGGCCGTGGACATGCTGCTCTCTGCCCAGCGCCCGGTGATTCTGGTTGGCCAAGGCGTTCGCTACGGTGGCGCTGCCAAGGACCTGCTGAAACTCGCCGAACGACTGCGCATTCCGGTGGCCTGCTCGGCCAGCGGCCTTGGAGCCATTGATTCCAATCATCCGCTGGCGCTGGGCCTCGTTGCGCGCAATGGCACCTACCAAGCGAACCATGCAACACGCCAGGCCGATGTGCTGCTGGCGCTGGGTGTGCGTTTTGATGACCGCACCTCCAGTTCGTGGATCCCGGGTTATTCGTTTACGATTCCGCCGACGCGGCTGATCCACGTTGACATCGATCCGGACGAAATCGGCCGCAATTACCCGGTAGCGCTGGGTCTGATGGCCGATGTGCGTACTTTCCTGCGGCAGATTCTCGGCGAGCTGGACCGGCGCATGGCCAAAGGTGCTGTGCCTGCCGAGCGTGCGCCCTGGCTGGATGCCATCGCGGGTTATCGCAAGGAGTGGGAAGCCTACATTGCCCCGGGATTCAAGCTCGACACCACACCGATCAATCCGCAGCGCGCGGCGCATGAAATCGATCGAGTGTTGCCCGAAGACGCGATCCTGGTCAGCGACATCGGTGTTCACCACAACTGGCTCAACCAGTTCTGCAAACCCAAGCGTCCGGATTCGCTGATCGGCTCGATGGGTTTTGGCCCGATGGGTTTCGGAGTGGGCGGCGCACTGGGCGCCAAGCTGGCGGCGCCGGACCGGCCCTGCGTGGCTGTGGTCGGCGATGGCGCGTTCTGGATGCATGCCAATGTACTGGCCACGGCCTTCGAATACAACATTCCTGTGGTTTATGTGGTGTGGAACAACTACGCCTACGCCTCGATACGCGGCCTGCAGCGCGGTTACCTCGGTGGCCGCGAACTGGCGACCGACTTCAAGGATCCGTCAACGCAGGCGCCGTACAACCCGGATTTCGCCTTGCTGGCGAAGTCAGCCGGCATACAGGGCGTCAGCGTGGACAAGGCAGCGGATCTCGCCGAGGCGATACGCGTCGGAATTGCCACCGGCAAGCCCTATGTCATTGACGCCAACATCGGTGGCGACCTCAATCCGGGCGGAGCGGGTGTGTGGGAACTGCCGGGGATGGGGCGCAGCAAGCCGGCAATCGGAACGCAGTACGTTCCCGATTAATTGAGGTGATGAACGAGCGCCACAAAAGCAAATTGCCGATTTAGAAGGCCGGGATTGAAATGTTCGGGAAATGATCCTGGGCGACTGGAATTGACCCGAGCAAGTTAAACAAAAAACAGTATTCGCTCTTGGCAGGGAGCAAGCACCTTGAACGGTGTGGAGGATGGAAATGAGTGCAGTATTAGAAAAGACCGGGGACGGTCAGGAGTCCCGCGATGGGTTGCCGGGCATCCGCATGCTCATTGGTGGCGACTGGCGCCAAGGCGCGGTTGAGCGTGACATCGTTGATCCTTATCGCAGGGAAGTGATCGCGCGTGCGCCTGAATCCGACATGACGGATCTGGATGACGCGTTGCAAGCGGCGGTCGCAGCTAAGCCGCTGATTGCCGAAATGCCCGGGTATGAGCGGGCGGCGCTGCTACGGCGGGTTGCAGATCGCCTGGTGGCGAGGGCCGAGGAAATCGCCGAAACCATGAGCCGCGAAACCGGCAAGGCGATCAAGGATGCGCGCGCAGAAGTGGTCCGGTCACAGGACACCATCAATCTGTCGGCCGAGGAGGCAATCCGCATCGAAGGCGAACATGTGCCGCTGGACGGCTCACCGATGGGCGCAGGCAAGACGGCCATGCTGCTGCGTTTTCCGGTAGGCGTGGTTGCCGGCATCACCCCTTTTAATGCGCCCTTTAACCTCGCTTGTCACAAGCTGGCGCCCGCGCTTGCTGCGGGCAATCCAATTGTGCTGAAAGCGCCACCCCAGAGTCCCTGGGTGGTGAGCAAACTGTCCGAACTTTTTGTGGAAGCCGGAACACCCCCCGGTTTTGTCAACGTGCTCTACGGCAATTCGGTCGGCGCGCCGCTGGTGCGCGATGCGCGTGTCGATTTCATCAGTTTTACCGGTTCCAGTCGTGTCGGTATTGAAATCAAGGCGGCCAGCGGAACCCGGCGCGTTGCCTTGGAGCTGGGTGGCAACGGCTCAACCATTGTCTGTGCGGATGCCAATGTTGCAGAGGCTGCTGCGCAGTGCGCGCGTAATTCGATGCGGCTGGCCGGGCAAAGCTGCATCTCGGTGCAGAACGTTTATGTTCACGCTTCGCTTTATGACGCCTTTGTCGAGGGCTTGACGCTTGGCGTCAAGCGGCTGCGTCTGGGTGACCCGCTGGACGAGGCGACCGATGTTGGCACGCTCATCGACGAACCGTCGGCGCAACGGGTTGAAGCCTGGGTGAATGAGGCACTGCAGCGCGGCGCCCGTGCGACGACGGGCGGCAGGCGGCATGGCGCAGCCTATGAACCCACAGTTCTGGTCGATGTTGATCCGTCAATGCGCGTGGTCTGCGACGAGGTGTTCGGACCGGTGGTGACGGTGCAGCGATTTACGGAACTGGAACCGGTGATGGCGCGGATCAGTGCCGAGCAATACGGCTTGCAGTGCGGCATCTTTACCGACTCCATGCAAACCGCATTCAAGGCGGTTCGTCAGTTACGTGTCGGCGGGGTCATCGTAAATGGCACATCGACCTGGCGCACCGATCAACTCCCTTACGGCGGTGTTAAAGCCAGCGGTATCGGGCGGGAGGGGCCGCGTTATGCCATTCGCGACATGACCGAAGAGCGTCTGGTGGTTTTCAACCTGTAGGCAGGCTTCATGAAAGCTTTGCGTTGGTAATGACGGGGAATTTCCGTCAAATCAAAAAGGAGAGGTAATGAAGTTGCATTATTCGATTGCGTCGCCATTCGTGCGCAAGGTAATGGTTACGGCCATTGAGTGCGGTATCGATCGGAAATTGACTTTGCTGCCGACGAATCCGCATCAGTCCACGCCTGAGCTGATAGCGGCGAATCCGTTCAGCAAGATCCCGGCGCTTGAGTTCGATAATGGCGAAGTCATCTATGAAAGCCTGTTGATCTGCGAGTATTTCGACGAGATGGCGGGCGGTGGCATTGTGTTTCCCAAGAGCAGAGCCCAGCGGTTGCCAATGCTGCGACGGCATGCGCTCGGCAACGGCCTGATGGAAACTTCTGTGCTGCGACGGGTGGAGAGCGTGCGCGGCAAGGATGCCGACCGTGACAAAAATATCGCCCGCCAGGAAGCCATCACCCAGCGCGCACTCGCCCTGCTGGAAAACATGGCGCCGGCACTGGATGACACGCTGGACCTCGGCAACCTGTCTTTCGTCGTTGCATTGGATTACCTCGATTTCCGGTTTCCCGGCGATGCCTGGCGTCAGGGTCGTCCGGCACTTGCTGCCTGGCACGAACGGTATTCGCAACGGCCTTCACTGAGGTCGACCGTACCGACGGAACCCAAATGAAAGGGAATGCCATGAATTCGCAAACTATTCATGTCGCCGTATTGCTGGCGATCTCGCTTAATGCATTTGTTCCGCATGATGCACGCGCCCAGTCCGCGGCGGCCGACAATTTTCCAAACAAGGCCGTACGTTTCATAGTGCCTTTTGCACCAGGCGGCGCGGTGGATATTCTGACCCGCACCGTCGGGCAGAAACTTGGTGAAGTCTGGGGGCAGCAGGTATTGATCGACAACCGGCCTGGTGCCGGCGGCAATATCGGCGCCGAGGCGGCAGCCCGGGCACCTGCCGACGGCTATACGGTTCTGCTGGGCGACGCAGCGCATGCCAATGCCGTTTCGCTGTATCCGAAGCTATCGTACGATTTTGTCAAAGATTTCGAGCCTGTCACGCTGGCCGCGATCACACCGCTGGTGATCGTGACCCACCCTTCGCTGCCCGTAAAAACGGTGAAGGATCTGATTCAACTGGCGCGCAGTTCAAAAGAACCGCTGGTTCTGGGGACCGGTGGCAACGGCAGCGCGACCCATCTGGGCGCCGAGTTGCTGATGGCAACCGCGAAAATTTCCTTCGTCAAGGTGCCGTATAAAAGCGTTCCGCCAGCTCTCCCCGATCTGATCAGCGGTCGTCTGTCCCTGATGTTCCTGCCCGCGCCGGTTGCGATGTCTCCGGTCAGAGATAAAAAAGTTCAGGCGATTGCGGTCACCAGCGGGCAGCGTTCTTCGGCTTATCCCGGTGTGCCCGCTGTTGCCGAGACGCTTGCCGGTTTCGAAGCCAATACATGGTACGGAATGATGGTGCCGGCGCGTACGCCGGCACCGGTGATTGCGCGGCTGCACCGTGACATCGTGGCGGCACTGAAGGCCCCCGAGGTCAGCGATCGCCTGACTGGTCTCGGCAGTCAACTCATTGCCGGCACGCCGAATGAGTTTGGCGCCCATATTCGCAGCGAAATTGAAAAATGGGGAAAAGTGATCAAGAGCGCCGGCGTTCAGGTCGAGTAGTTGCGTAATCACGCAATCCTTATCTGGCTGTAAAAGTTGAATTTTTGAAAAGGTTCTGACATGGATTTGGGATTGAAAGGCAAAGTTGCCATTGTCACCGGTGGCAGTCGCAGTGTGGGGCGTGCCATCGCGGCGGCATTTGTCCGCGAAGGTGCGGCTGTGATGATTGTTGCCAGGGATGCGGCACGTCTTGAAAAGGCG
>JBIIZE010000131.1:0-6063 GCA_044346435.1 Burkholderiales bacterium | reverse complement strand
CATTCATCCACCCGGTCCGACAGCAGCAGCACTTCGACGCCCTTCTTGCGAAACACTTCCAGATGCGGGCTGGCCTTGGCCGAAGCAAAGGTATCCGCGGTCACGTAGTAGATCTTTTCCTGCTCCGGTTTCATCCGTGCGATGTAATCCGCCAGTGACACTTCCTCTTCGGCCGTATCTTTGTGCGTCGACGCAAAACGCAGCAGCTTGGCAATCCGTTCGCGGTTGGCCTGGTCTTCTCCAATACCTTCCTTGAACACCTTGCCGAATTCCTTCCAGAAGGTCGTAAACTTATCCTTCTGGTTCTCTGCCAGGTCCTCGACCATCGATAACACGCGCTTTACCGAACCGGCGCGGATCGCTTCGATGTCTTTCGATTCCTGCAGGATCTCCCGCGACACGTTCAGCGGCAGGTCGCTGGAATCGATGACCCCGCGCACAAAGCGCAGGTAATGCGGCATCAGGTTTTCGGCGTCATCCATGATGAACACGCGGCGCACATAGAGCTTGATACCGCGACGGTGTTCGCGATCCCACAGGTCGAACGGTGCCCGGGCAGGGATATACAGTAATTGCGTGTATTCCTTGCGCCCCTCAACCCGGTTGTGCGACCAGGCCAGCGGCGCCTCGAAATCGTGGGCCACATGTTTGTAGAACTCGGTGTACTGCTCTTCGGTGACCTCAGACTTCGGCCGCGCCCAAAGTGCGCTGGCCTGATTGACGGTTTCGTCCTTGTCGGTGGCGACATACTTGCCGGAATCCTTGTCCCACTGCTCTTCTTTCATCACGATAGGCAGGGTGATGTGATCGGAATACTTGCGCAGGATGTTGCGCAGGCGCGAGTTGTCGGCAAATTCATCCTCACCCTCGCGCAGATGCAGCGTCACCGTAGTGCCGCGATCCGCCTTCCCAACCACTTCCAGCGTGTAGTCACCGCCGCCGTCGGACTCCCAGCGCACGCCATGTTCCGCCGTCAGGCCGGCACGACGCGTGGTCAGCGTGACACGATCCGCGACCACAAATGAAGAATAAAATCCGACGCCGAACTGGCCGATCAGATTGGCATCCTTGGCGGCATCGCCGGTCAGCCGGGACAGGAACTCCTTGGTGCCTGACCGGGCGATGGTACCGACGTTGTCGATGACTTCCTGGCGCGACATGCCGATGCCGTTGTCGGCAATCGTCACGGTCCGCGCTGCCGGGTCAAAGGACACACGGATGTTCAGCTCGGCGTCGTTCTCCAGCAGCGCCTTGTCGGTCAGCGCCTCGAAACGCAGCTTGTCGCAGGCGTCCGAGGCATTGGAAACCAGTTCGCGCAGGAAAATTTCCTTGTTGCTGTACAGCGAGTGAATCATCAGCTGCATCAGCTGTTTGACTTCGGCCTGGAAGCCCAGGGTTTCTTTATTGGCGGTCTCGACCATTGCTTCTCCGGAATGGGTGAACAAATACGGTGACGGAAATCTGGGGCCGGTGCAGCCGGATTTCAAGCAGGCACGGCAATGCCGGGCAGCGCGGCCGCGCGCCCGGCAGATAAATCACAAGTTATTGATTTTACTGTTTTTTTATCTTCGCCACCATCAGCACAACGGCGCCGACGGCCAGCACGCCCAACCCTACCAGCGCATGGTCCTTGTGGTAGGTCAGGCTGGAATAAAGCAGGTATCCGCACATCAACACAAAGATCGCGGGCACCACCGGATAAAAAGGCACCTTGAACGGCCGCGGCGCATCCGGCTCTTTCGCGCGCAGCACAAACAACGCAATGCCCGTGAGCAGGAAAAATCCCCAGAACACCGGCAGCGAATATTCAACGAGGCCCTTGAACCCGGAGTTCTGGATCGCACCCAACCCCACCAGCGCCAGTGCAATGACGCCCTGCACCAGCATCGCATTGCGCGGTGACCCGCTGGCCTCATGCCACTGTCCAAGGTAGCTGAGCATCGGCCAGTCGCGCCCCAGCGCGTAGTTGGAACGTGCGCCGACAATCATCGAACCGTTGACCGAGGTCAGCGCGGCGATGGCGATCATGATCGCAATGACTTTTTCACCGGTCGGCCCCCAGACCGCCTTCAGCAGATCAGCGGCCACCGCATTGGAGCGCGCCATCTGGTCATAACCCAGACCCTTCAGGTAGGCGAAATTGACCAGCACATACAACAGCGCCACCACACTGATGGCGATCAGCAGCGCGCGCGCCATATTGCGTTCGCGGTCACGCACTTCCGCGGAGATATAGGCTGCGTCATTCCAGCCGCCATAGGTGAACAATACAAAAATCATCGCCGAACCGATGCCGGCGCCCATATACCAGGGCTGTCCTGCGCCGGCAGCCGCAGGCACCGCAGCCGCAGGCGGCGCGGCAAAAAACAATCCGGCGACGACGATCAGCAGCAGACCGCCGACCTCCAGCACCGTGAACAGGTTCTGCGTCGCCTTGCCCTCGCGAATGCCCCGGTAGTTGACCGCCGTCAGCACCACGACCACCAGTGCCGCCCAGATCGCCGAAGAATGCGGCCCCAGGTTGATCACCCGCGACAGGTAATCCCCGAACAGATAGGCGAATACCGCGATCGAACCGGCGACGATCACCGTCATCCGCGCCCAGCCGTAGAGGAAGGCCAGCGAACGGCCGAAAGCGCGCTGCAGAAAATGATATTCGCCGCCGGCCGAGGGAAATGCCGTTGCCAGTTCGGCATAACACAGCGCGCCGATGATCGAAAACACGCCGCCGGCAATCCACACCATGTAGAGCGTCGATTCGTCGCCCACCGCGCCGGCCACGATGGAGGGCGTACCGAAAATACCGGCGCCGACAATCAGTCCGACAATCATTGCGCAGGCGTCGGTGACGGACAGTGTCTGGCGCGGCGCGGCCGCAGTCTGTTCAGTGCTCATGCAGGCTCCCCCGCCGCGGCGGTATCGCCGCGGCATTCCGTAATGATGAAAGGATCAGATTATTTTTCGGCTTCCGGCTCATCGGACGCGCGCTTCAGCTCGCCGCGCAACACCTGCTTCGCGGTCCACGGCATCTGCTTGCGCGCATTGCCTTCGCCGATGGCCAGCGTTCCGGTGATGGTGCCGCCGTCGACCTGCCCGATGAACTCGTGACGTGCGATGCCGTTGCGGCCTCCGGCAATCATGCGCACGCGGGCGCCTTCGAGCCGGCCGCGCAGATCGGCGCTGCGATCGCGGATATCTACCTTGCCTTCGAGTTCCTGGAACTCCTGTTGCAGCGTGAATTCAAACGGCGTCTCGCGCCCGTCAATGTTCATCAGCGACTGCCACTTGCCCGGCACGCGCGCAGGCACGACATAGGAAAACAGGTAGCTGATGCCCGGGGTGCCGACCTTTTTCTCGGGAACGATCAGTTCACGCTGCTCATCGGGATGCCATTCGCCGAAATGGTAATCATGGGCCACCAGACGCGTGCCCGGCTTCAGCGTGAGGACCTTGGCGCGCAGGCGCAGGTTCATCTGCGGCAGCAGGTAGGTCGTGAGCACCGTCGCCTTCGACAGGTCGGTCAGGAACAGGTTCTGCTCGACAAAATGCACCTTGTCGGTAACACCCGCCTTCTGCGCGTTTTCATTGGCGCGCTTCAGCAGCACGGTATCCAGATCGACGCCGAAACCGCGGGCACCGCGTTTGCTCGCGGCAGTAATGATGATGCGGCCGTCACCGGAGCCGAGATCAATGACAAAGTCATTGGGACCGACTTTGGCCATCTCCAGCATGGTGTCGACCACGATCTGCGGCGTCGGCACATAAACCACATCACCGCGGCCCTCCTGGGCCGTTGCCGGCAAAGCCAGCACCAAACACAGCGCTGCGATACCGCCCGATACGATTTTGCTCAATGTGATCCCATTCAACGTTTTCACCAGTTTCATCACTGCTCCTTGGTCAATTACCGACCGCGACAGGCGTTATACCACCCGTCCCGATATCCATTTTGCCTGCTTTGATGCGTGTTGCCATCCAGGACACCCCCGGACCGTCACCGCGAACCGCCTGTCCTCTCAGTGTATTGCCGCTCAACTCAGCGCTGAAACGCTGCAGTCCGACGGGACTGTTGACGGCAAAACCCAGGGAATTGCCGCTTATCCGCGCCTCGCTGACCGCAAGACGCAGCCCCTGACTGATCAGCGCCAGCGACGGCACCTGGAAACGCTGCTCAATCCTCGCCTCGTAGCGCACATCGCCGCCGGGACCGGACACCGTCCATTGCCAGACACCGCTGAAGTCCGCAGGAACCACCCACAGCATGATATCGCTGCGCGGTGCGCCGTACGGCTTGTCGGGAACATCCACCGTGAGCTTGCGATCCGGTTGCCAGTCACCGAAATCAAAATCATGGGTCAGTATCCTTGAACCGGGCTTCAACTGTTCAAACAACTGCGGCCGCAGGCGCAGATTCAGCGACGGCAGCAGATAAGCCGTGATCACGCTCGCACGGCCGAGGTCAGTGCCGAACAGATCGCGGGTCTCAAAAGTCACCTTGTCGGCAACACCCTGCTTGCGCGCCTCATCCCGCGCCGCCTGCACCAGATGGGGTTCGATCTCCACGCCAAAACCGCGGGTACCGAAACGCTTCGCCGCGCGGATCGAAATGCGGCCGTCACCGGAACCCAGATCCACCAGAAAATCACCGGGGCCGACGCCACCGAGTTCGAGAATCGCATCCACCACATTCATTGACGTCGGCACGTAATGCACGTCGGAAGCTGTTGCCGGTCCGCTCAGTACAAACGCCAGCAGGCCGCAGGCCGTCGCGCGCAGGCCCGACTGCAGAATCACTTGGCGGTCGCGCGCACGGCACGCCAGTTATGCACGGTCTGGGCGTTGCCGGTGCCGCGGCGGACGCGACCTTCGATGACATCGCCGTTGACGCGCCCCTCAAAATACAGCGCGGCCTCATTTTCACGATCGCGATCATCGACCATGACAAAACTCAGCTGATCGCCGCTGAGTCGCACCTCCCAGAACTGCGCATGGCGACTGCCGAATTTGCCGTGACCGTCAACTTCCTGATAATGCTGGCGCAGTTCCAGTTCAATCTCCTGTTTTTCACCCGGCAGCTCAGCATGAATCCGCCACGGCCCCGACACCTTGGCCGGCACGATCCAAAGGAAAGTGTTTTTGCGGATCTGCGTGGTGACATCCGGCTTCCAGTCACCCAGGCGGAAATCATGCGACACCAGACGCGTGCCGGGTTTCAGATCGAGCAGCCGCGGCTGCAGACGCATCATCACGCCGGGCAGCAGATACATCGTGATCACCGTCGCGCGGCTGAAGTCAGTCTTGAACAGATCCTGCTGCTGAAACGTCACCCTACCGGCTACTCCGGCCTCAGCGGCCGACGCCAGGCTCTCCGCCACCAGATCGCCGTCGAGATCCACACCCATGCCACTCGCGCCATAACGTTTCGCCGCGGTAATCAGCACACGACCATCGCCCGATCCGAGATCCATCACGTAATCCTGCGGCGTGACTTTCGCCAGACGCAGCATCTCCTCGATCACCACATACGGCGTCGGCACAAACGGCACGTCGAAATACTGCTGTTGTTGCTGCGCCTGTGCTGCCGGCGACAACACCGACAGCAGGGCAATGCCGATAAAAATTCTTTTTATAAACAGATATTTATGCATAACACTCGCAAGACTTACTGGAATTCGCGGATCACCGGTGGCGGCGCAGTGACATGGTCGGGATCGAGAATTTCCACCCGCACCGCGCTCCATGGCGCCGGTTTGCCATCCACACGCATCTCGCCTTCCAGTGCCTGGTTGATGCGCTGGCCGCTGAACACCACCTTGCCGATTTCCGGCAGCGTCAGCGTGACATCCACCTGGCGTCCGGTGAGTTTCGCCTGATCAACGGCAACGGTGCGTCCATCCAGTTTCGCCGACGCCTCCAGCTTCTGGAAATTCTGCTTGAGCAGCAACTCCACCTGCTGCTTCTGACCACCCGCCGTCACCGGCCATACCCAGCGTCCGGCGACTTTGTCGGGCACCACCCAGAACAGCACCTTGCTTTTCTGGGAACGGCCGACCGGTTTTCCCG
>JBIIZE010000130.1:0-6064 GCA_044346435.1 Burkholderiales bacterium | reverse complement strand
CAATGTTTGCCGCGCTGCCATCCAATCCGCTGACCCGTATGGCTGACATCGAAGGCGACCACCTGAACGCACCGGGCAACTCGATCGACACCATCGCGCGCTGGGTCGGTGAAGTCGTCTCCAAATAAGAAAGTCCGCGTATGCCCATGCGTAAATGGCGTCCGCAGGATCTCGATGCCAGCATCGACACCTTCCGCCGGTCAGTGCACGAGATCGCCGCCGCCGATTACAGCCCGGAAGAACTGCAGGCCTGGGCGCCGGAAGAAACCGATTTTTCGGAATGGGAACGTCGCATGGACGTCAGCCAGGGCTGGACTTTCGAGATCAACGGCAAACTCGGCGGCTTCATCACCACCGATGCGCCGGGACATATCGATCTGCTCTACGTCCACCCGGACTATCAGCGCATGGGGGTGGCGAGCGCATTACTGGAACTGTTGGTGGCCGACGCCGGCGTCCGCGGTATCCACAATCTGCACACCGAAGCCAGCCGCACCGCACGTCCGTTTTTTGAACAGGCCGGATTTAGCCTTGTCCGCACGCAGAGCGTTACCCGCAACGGGGTGGCGCTGGAACAATTTGTGATGGAACGCAAGCCGCACTGATCGACTGCATTGAGCGGGGGCACTGAGTGGCCGCAATGCGCGGCCTGCTTCAGGAAACGATCAGCCGACCGCAGCGTTGGAGTGGAAAATCAATCCGGCGTGTTCACGCAGCGCGTGGAACTTGATCTTCGGCCACTGTTCCTGCGCCACATCGATCTCGATGGCATTGCCCGCCAGGAAGGCCGGTGCACCGACGGCATCATGCGCAACGCGGTGTGAATTGGCGTCGATGAAACGCTGCAACTCGCGGTCGTCATCACAGGTCACCCAGCGAGCAGCGACATAGCGCGCCGGCGACAGCCGCGCTTCGCAGCCGTATTCATGCTTCAGGCGGTGCGCAACGACTTCAAACTGCAACTGGCCGACCGCACCCAACAACAGCAGGCTGCCGGCCACCGGCTTGAATACCTGGATCGCACCCTCTTCGCCCAACTGGCCGAGACCGGTGCGCAACTGCTTGCTGCGCAGCGGATCAGCGACTTCAACCGTCTGGAACAGTTCCGGCGCAAAAAACGGCAGGCCGGTGAATTGGAGATCTTCGCCTTCGGTCAGCGTGTCGCCGAGTTGCAGCACGCCGTGATTCGGGATGCCGATGATGTCGCCGGCATAGGCGTCTTCCACCTGTTCACGCCGCTGCGACAGGAAGGACACCACGGAACTGGGGCGGAAGAATTTTTCGGTGCGGCAATTTTTCAGGCGCATGCTGCGCTCAAACCGGCCGGAACAGATGCGGATAAAAGCGACACGGTCGCGGTGCCCCGGGTCCATATTGGCCTGGATCTTGAACACCACGCCGGAGAACTTGGGCTCCTCCGGTTTCACTTCGCGCTGCAGGGCCTTGTGCGGGCGCGGCGGCGACGCAAAATCAATCACCGCATCGAGCACTTCCTGCACGCCGAAGTTGTTGATCGCCGATCCGAAAAACAGCGGCGTCTGTTTGCCGGCAAGAAAGGTATCGCGATCGTATTCGGGAGACACGCCCTGCACCAGATCGATTTCCTGGCGGGCATGGGTAAAGATATCGCCGAAGCGTTCAACGATCTCGGGATTGTCGATGCCGGAAATGATTTCGTCTTCTGCGCCGATGCGGTCTTCACCGGCGGTGAACACGCGCATGCGGTCGGCGCGCAGGTCGAACACGCCCTTGAACTGCTTGCCCATGCCGACCGGCCAGGCGCAGGGCACCACGGGCATGCCCAGCGTGCGCTCGATCTCGTCGACAAGGTCGGTCGGCTCGCGCACTTCGCGGTCCATCTTGTTGATGAAGGTGATCACCGGCGTGTTCTGTGCGCGGCAAACCTGCAGCAAACGCAGCGTCTGCGGCTCGATACCGTTGGCGGCGTCGATCACCATCAGCGCGGCGTCAACGGCGGTCAGCACACGATAGGTGTCTTCGGAAAAGTCGCGGTGACCCGGCGTGTCGAGCAGGTTGATGACGCAATCGCGGTATTCCATCTGCATCACCGAGCTGGCGACCGAGATGCCACGCTGCTTTTCGATTTCCATCCAGTCCGAGGTCGCGTAGCGCGAGGCCTTGCGCGACTTCACGCTGCCGGCGATGTGAATCGCACCTGCGAACAGCAGCAGCTTTTCGGTGAGCGTGGTTTTACCCGCATCGGGGTGCGAAATGATGGCGAAGGTGCGACGCCGGGAAACTTCCTTGTCGATACTCATGTCTGGCCTGGTCAGGCATTCGCGCGGGATGCGGCGAACGCAGTGCGGCGCGCATTATAAGCGATAAATTAACCCAATAAAATCATTGGGTTATATCGGACCATCGCTACCCCTTCCGGCTCAGTAGGTCCCGGGATAGGTTCGGCCGTCAATCAGGAAGTTCTGCGCGGTAATGAACGCCGCCTGGATACTGCATACGTAGGCGCAGAGTTCGCCGGTCAACCCTCCCCCGGGTCCTCATCCCGCAGGGCGCGCTGCAACATGCTGCAGCTTGTCCCGAAGCTCCTCCAAGCGGAAAGGCTTGCTCAGGAAATCGTCCATCCCTGCAGCCAGGCAAAGTTCGCGGTCGCGGGCGTAGGCATTGGCGGTCAGCGCAATGATGCGCGGCTGCAGCGGCAAGGCGAGTTTCCTGATTTCACGGGCAGCGGCAATGCCGTCAAGGACGGGCATCTGCACATCCATCAGTATGACGTCGTAGGCATGGCTCTTAACCAGGTCGACAGCCTGTTGGCCATTCTCGGCGATCTCAACCACTTGTCCCAGTTCGCCCAGAAGCGCCAGTGCAAGAGTGCGATTGACAGGATGATCCTCGACCAGCAGCACCCGCATCGCCGGTAATCCGGCTGGTGGAGCATTGTGCTGTTTCGTTACTGACTTGATGACCTGATCGCCGCGCTCAAACATCAGGCTGAAGCGGAACGTGGATCCATAACCCACGACACTTTCGACACTGATTTCGCCACCCATCGCTTCGCAAAGCCTCGCACAGATGGCCAGCCCCAGACCGGTGCCGCCATAGTGCCTTGTCGTCGAGGCATCGACCTGCGAGAACGCTTTGAACAACCGGTCACGCCGCTCCTTGGGAATGCCGATGCCGCTGTCGATGACAGCGCAGGTCAACCGCATCCGCCCGTCGGACTGACCCGAAAACCGGACGTCTACACGAATGCCGCCCTGATCGGTGAACTTGATGGCATTGCCGATCAGGTTCGCAAAAATCTGCCGCATCCGCGCCGAATCGCCGCGCAACACAGCAGGCGTGTGCTCCGGCAACAGCATCGCGAAATGGATTCCCTTGCGCGCGATCGCCGGACCGAACAGGCGGGCGACCATGTTGAGCTCATCGCGCATGTCGAAATCGTGAACATCCAGATCGAGGCGACCGGCTTCAATTTTCGAAAAATCGAGGATGTCGTTGATGAGCGCAAGCAGGTCCTCGGCGCTCTTGCGGATCAGCCCGAGGTGTCCGCGCTGTGCCCCGTCGAGTTCAGAGAGTTCGAGCAGTTGCGCCATTCCCATGATGCCGTTCATGGGGGTGCGGATTTCGTGGCTGACCACCGCCAGAAACTCGCTCTTGGCTTCGGTCGCCGATCGGGCCTGCTCAAGAGCGCGCTGCAATTCCGAAGTACGGGCGGCAACTTCCTGCTCCAGGGAATCCGCAAGCTGCCGCAAGGCCGTATTGGATCGAAAGAGATCGACGGCTTTTTCCTCAAGCAGCCGCTCGGCCTCCTTGCGCGCCGCGCGCTCCCGTTCCAGCCGCCGGGCCAGGCGCTGCAGCAGGTCTGAAGGCTGCGGCTGTCCGTCGTTCATCGCAGCAGATTCAGTGACGCTCAAGCACGAACCGCTCGCGCCGTTGATCACCGTCGCCCACCGTTTCACGCTGCAGCGTTGCCGGCCGGCCGAAGTGCGCTATGCACCCCAGGATCAGTCCCTCTGCGAGGTCCTCGAAGTGGCGGCCCGACGAATAAACGATCACCAGCTTCCGGTCGTCGTGGTGCTCGACATCGAAACGCGGCAACTCGGCATCCGGATACAACTTGCGCACCTCGGCATGGATCACGTCTTCGATTCCTGAAAGGAAGGAAAACGCGTCATTCTGCCCCTTGAAGAAAACCGGATAACCCTGCACAAAGCGTCCGAACAGGTATTCGCCAAATGCGCGCAACAAAACGGGCACTGCCGCCCCTGAACGCGCCGACAGCGCGGAGACCAGCGCAACCATCTCGCCGTGCGGGTAGGTGCCGACGGCAGTGTAAGCTCCGCCCGACGGCGGTTGGGCATCTTCGATGATGTCGTCGAGCATGTCGGCAGAAAACCGCTGCTCCACCATATCCATGAATTCGGTAAACACTACGCCCTTCATTCCCTCATCCTCCCGTGGTTTCGACGCTTCGAAATCAGATCTGTTTCAATTCGCGCCCGGGGCTGCGCTTGCGCGGGGCGCCCGGACCGGATCCGGCATGTCAACAACATGGCAGTATGGCTGCGGCCGTGGTACCCGGCGCTTTGAACAGACTGAATTTAACATGCCAATTCCGGCATTTGCCCGCAGGAACCGGCCTTGCATCCGCACGGTCGGGATATGATGAGCATAGATACGGAACCGGCATAGTTGCAAAAATGAACCTGACCTCACTTGCCAGATTGTTACCAGCCCTGTTACTGGTCGCCGCTTGCGTACCCGCACAGGCGCAGCACTCCGGGCGCACCGTGGATCTGCCGACCCGCCCCGGCGTCACCCAGCGCATTCTCGTAATAACCCCCGATAAACCGCGGGCTGCGGTGATCCTGTTTGCCGGTGGCGACGGCGGCATCACACTGGAAGCGGACGGAAAAATGCCGAGACTGGGCGGCAATTTTCTGGTGCGCACGCGCCAGCAATACGTCGAACACGGCTTCACCACCGTGGTCATTGATGCGCCGTCGGACCGCCAGACCCCGCCTTACCTCTCCGGCTACCGGCAAACGGTTGAGCATGTCGCGGATGTCAAAGCGGTGATTGCCTGGCTGCGCGAGCAGGCAAAAATTCCGGTGTGGCTGATCGGTACCAGCCGCGGCACCCAGTCGGTCGGCTACATCGCCACCCAGTTGCCGCAGGCCGGGGGCGGCCCGGACGGCATTGTGCTGACGGCATCGGTGGTACGCGACCCGCGCTCCCGCGCCGTACCGGAAATGGCACTGGACCGCATACGCATCCCCGTGCTCGTCGCCCACCATCGCGACGACGGTTGCCGTGTCTGCCTGTTTGCCGATGTGCCGCCGGTTCTGGAACGACTGACCGCCGCGCCGCGCAAGGAACTGATTGCTTTCGACGGCGGCATCTCCGTCGGTGATCCCTGCGAAGCGCGTGCCTATCACGGCTTCAACGGCATCGAGCGCGAGGTCATCACACGCATCGCGGCCTGGATCGCCCCTTGAACGGCCGCTGAGCGGCGTCCGTTATAATCGCCGCTCATTTTTCACGGTAACTGCCATGCATCTCGTCATCCAGGGCGCGGACATCGAAACGCGCGACCTCAAGGAACTCGCCAAACTCTCCGGCGCTACTGCTATTGACCGCCTCAGCGCCACAGCCTTTCGTCTGCGCGGCGCACAGCCCGCCGAAGGCATCGCCGGACTGTGCAGCAACGCGAAACTCGATTTCGGCTTCGTACCCGAAGGCCGCAAACTCACGGACTTCCGGCTGCTGGTGATGGACATGGATTCGACGCTGATCACCATGGAAACCATCGACGAGCTCGCCGACATGGTGAACATCAAGGCCGAGGTCGCCCGCATCACCGAACGCGCAATGCGCGGCGAAATCGAATACGACCAGAGCCTGCGCGAACGCCTCGCACTGCTCAAGGGCCTCGATGAATCCGCGCTGCTGCGGGTTTATGAAGAGCGGCTGAAGTTTTCACCGGGTGCGGAGCGCATGCTGGCCGCGGTGCAGGCCGCGGGCATCAAGACACTGCTGGTCTCCGGTGGCTTCACCTATATGACCGATCGCCTGAAAACCCGCG